>JANXEL010000069.1 GCA_025058535.1 Ignisphaera sp.
AGGCCAACCAGGCTAGATAGGGCCAGGAGGCTTGGCTATAAGGCCAAGATAGGATTTGCAATAGTTAGGGTTAGGGTTAGGAAGGGTGGATTAAGGAAGCCAAGACCATCATCGGGCAGAAGACCAAAGAGAATGGGTGTATATGGACACGCACCGCGAAAGAGTCTTAGACTCATTGCTGAAGAGAGAGCTGCTAGAAAGTATAGAAATCTGGAAGTACTGAATAGCTACTATGTAGGTGAGGATGGTCTATACAAATACTACGAGGTTATAATGGTCGACCCTTCACATCCATCAATACTTAACGATCCCGATATAAGCTGGATCGCTAGCCCAAGTCAACACGGTAGAGTTTTCAGAGGAAAGACCAGTGTTGGTAGAAGGGCGAGAGGCCTACTTGCAGCTAGAGGTCTGAGAGGGACGCATAGACATAAGTGGAGGAAAAAGATAAAAGAAAGGATATATAGAAAGAGACACGAGGCAAGTCGCGGCTCAAGACTAATAGCACCAAAGGAGGTATATGAAGATTTAGGTAGAGAGGTTTAGGAAGGGTAGAAGCTAATTCTCTAGCGGATCTATATAAATAAACACAGGATTTTCATAGGGATACACTCTAGCAACGCATTCACCCTGACCACTTAATTTAGCTGCTCTGTAAATTCCTCTTCTCGATAGATTTAGGTATCGCGCCATTCTATTCCAGTACCCATGAGATTGGGAGGCCATAGCTAATAGAACGGCAGAGCTGTTGGTAACAGCATCAACATGCATACCAACATCATCTATACTCTGTGTAGCCATAAAAAAGGAAATGCCGCAGCCTCTTGAATAACGTGTTAAAATCTGGGTAAGCCCATCCATTATATGTGGAGCGGCATGCCACAGTTCATCTACTACTATAATCCTTTGAGGAATACCAGAGAACGACAAACCACAGTTTCTCAATATGCTATCCACTACGTAGTATATTACAAAACTGCTTAAGGTGGAGCTTTTAAGGAACACATCCTTCAATTCGATAATGGTATTAGCGTTCAATATGCTTTTCATAGGGTCCGAGTCTTTAGTGGGGTATATTTCGAAAATCTTTGCAATATCATTTAATGCTTCAAGATTCTCAATAGTGTCGTATAGATGCTCAATCGATTCGCACTTACCACAGACATATTTCACACATTCATACAATGTTCTATACATTGTTGTAGAAATGCCGTACACTTTGGAAAAAACATTGAGAAACTCATTGACTTTCTGCTCAAATTCAGTCCTATTATCTTCACAAAAGCACAGAGGCAGTGGAGTCTTCAATGGATTGAATACATTTAAGTTCATACCATTAACTTTAAATAGATGATAGTACTCAGTTTTTACATCGAAAACTGTAATCTTTGATTTAAACTTCCTAACCATTCTATATGATAGGGTTGACAGTGCTACACTCTTTCCAGATCCACTCGGGCCAACAACAAATACATGCGATGTTATTGCAGAGCTGGGATCCCAATACACTTTAGAGCCGAAGTCCAAATCCATTCCTATATACACACCATCCACATTCTGAGCCCATGTGAATAGGTACAGTGCTGGATTCACGTACACTAGCGAATCTACCAAAAACTTGCTGCTTCTAGGTCTAGCTGCATCAAAAATTGATTATTTGACGAGCTTTCATGGGATCCGTTACTGGTGTTAGCACCACATTCATCGAATTCTTAGCGCTGTATTCAATGTTGGTGAGCCTCTCTACATTAAATGAATCATCGCTACATATAAATGCAATGATGTTAGATACGTCTATAGGGATCATACCCTTTAGAATTCTACGTCTTATACCAATTAATTTTTCCACATAACCGCGTAACTTCGTATTAGATTTGTCTAGATCTAGCTCTACAAGCTTCATCTGTAGTTTACGATTAATCTCTGAAATATAGCTGTCTATGTTCACTGGCTGTAGAGAGAAGTAGGTGATGGTCCTGCACCCGGGTACTGAAAATAGGTTTAGGAAACGCTTCATATGATATACAGCATCTGTGTACTCTAGATCATTAACTGGGATACTACCGCCTGAGATTGTGTAGAGTGCAACAATGTTATCCACACTACCAACTCTGCATCTAAATATTCCAGGCTTTATAGCACTACACTTATTATCTGCAGCAGGGTTTCTCACTACATAATTTAACACGGTATACTTAAGCCGATGAAGACCCATAGCCATACTTCTGAGCACTGCTTCTAATCCCCAGAAGTGTAGCTACTTTTAAAGCGATACGATGTGAATAAGCGATTACGTTCTTTAGTGGAACATTAATATACACAAACTTTATGCCGCTAGGTTCAATAACTATAAAGTTTGTGCATCCTTTAACAATATCATCTAAACTAAAAGGTAGTGTGAGTTTGAATGTTTTAGCAGGTTCTATACTATGAGGGGAGCTTGGTAAAATGAGGTACACAGGTAGATCAATGCATCTGTTAACAATTTTCACGCTCATCTTCAAACTATCATCGTAGTACAGATGCGCATCATTAAAATGTGCACATCTACTTGGAATCCTTACTTTAGGATAGAGTACTTTGCTAAAGTGCGCATCGATTCCCTCCACGAACTCGATTGAGAACTTTTTATCATATTGAATCGGTATAGTAGTGACAGCCTCTTTTGATGAACCTAGAACAACCTCCACCAGGATTACAAGGATGTCCTTACATGCGCTAATGTCCACGCAGCCCTCGTTAGATCTAATCACTCTATCGCTACATACAACCTCAATGTTAGAGATCCTTACACTATTTCTTAAGGAGTGTGCATCCATACATACTTTCACACCATCACTCTCGAGGCTGCTAATTATCTTAACAATACTATCCAAATTGATTGAATCTATAGATAATGGTCTTATTGTCCATCCAATAATCACGTCGTGGAATCTCTCAACGATATATATCGAATCGTTTACTGATATCTTAATGTCTTTATCAAATTTAATAATACCATCTCTGATGGTACCTTTGATTAACTCACCATCCTTAATCAGCAGCACCAGCCTTCCTTCCAGATCTGGAGATATATTTGGAATTAGAATTCTGCTGAAGGGTGTATTGATGACGTACACTTCAGGTAGGAGGATCTTGGAAGGTTTTCCACTATGAATTCTAATACCATTACTAGAATCAATGAAAACTCTGTGTTCCTTCAACAAACCTTGAATACATAGTGAAAATGTGGGTTTGTTGCTGTTAAACCTGCTATCCGCAGCAATACTGATAATGCTCTTTGATGAATCAACTCTGTAGATATTGTAGGGGAGCTCTCTATAACCCTCAAATTTCAGCAGGTTGTAGGGAGCAGAATCTGTGATGGAAATACTGATAGTTGTAGGATCGTCACGTAGTAAGCGTGGGTGTTGGTTAATATAGAGATCAATGTATTTTAAATTTATGAAGACTAGCCTGCCAGCTCTATCTATGCAGGCTATAACGCCTTTCCCAATAGACGAGCATCTGACTATGTATGAACGACTAGAAAGTGTTCTCTCTACATGGATACCGTTACCAGATTCGATAAAGAAGATATCTATGGTACCCCCTCTTAGTAGCACTATATAGTTATCCGATACATACCCTAAGGCTCTCTTTCTAGATGGTATTGATATAAGGGATAGTTCATTTAAGTCAAGAAGATAGAGATTTTCAGCGGTAGACAGCAGTACAAAATTTCTATAGGGATCCACTGATATGTTGTAGATGTCTTCCGGTCTAATGCATGCTAGGTAGCGTTCTTTCCCCTCATCTACTGAGTAGAGAGCTAAGTAATTTCCCATGAATCCAAGCATGCTATTACTAGACAGCAGTGCTAGTGGTCTGAAACTACCATTTAATTCCATAGATTTGCAGAAACCACTGTCACAGTAGGCTACTATACCAATATTTGATAATTTTATGTAGGCAATATTTAAGTACAGATAGAAGACGGTTTCAAATGGTTCTAGGGCATTTACATTCAATTTTACTGGGAACTCGATGCCATACACTCCATCAGATATCGTAATATAGGTGTCTGCATCGCTGAGGCATAGTAGGGCTTTATAGTGGCTGTGCTTAAGAGATAGTAAGGATTTGCATCGACCATACTCTAAAAAATCCGCATCACCATTTCTCATCACAGTCTTGTATATTACACGATCATTATTTAGAAATATCACACGATTATCAAATCCAACAGGGTATACATCTATTGGTGTGCTTGCTCTATCTACAGATCTCAATTCAAGACCTCTATCTATACAGCTTGAAACTACGCCTAGAGGGATATTCATCGAGCTGATAATAATAGATGAAAAGGTATTGAGTGGATATGCCATGCAATCAATGCAGCCAAGTCTCAGAGGATCTAACATATATTGATCCATAATCGTATTATAGGCATGCACCAACTCCTTGTATTTATAGATAAAAGGAGCTGAAGAAACAAATGGAAAACCATTGTAGCTGTATATAATTAATGGGTGTGAGAGTAGGTGTGCGCTCCTTAACCTTAAGAAAGCGGCTTTATGTGTTAAGTAACTGTATATGTATGTGTTGTAGGGATCTATAACACCTTTTTTCAGCTCTAAAAACCGTATAGAATTTCCAGCCATCTCATCCCTAGTAATTTGACCGAATATAAAGTGTATCTGCAGCCTATGAGACTAGCTACTTATATCATTTCCAGCCACCTAATTCTAATTTAGGTGCACATGGATTGACTCCTAGGGAAAAACTATCTATAATTTTGTCAGCATTAAAAGATAGAATTGCATCACCTAGTGATATAATAGCCTCTACAGGCCTTCCAAGATATGAAGTGCTCGCTGCCTTTCATATACTAGAGGCTTTGAATATAATTACTGTTGTTTATGTGCGGGGCAACTACAAACTGTATAGACTTTCGGATCTGGGGGTAGAGCTACTCAACGCTTTAAGCAATAATAGGAATTTTGAAATAGTTCTACAGTATATTGGAGGGGACAACCCCACAAATGCTAGTTCCAATGAAGCTCAAGTTTTGGTTTCAACAGCATAAAAGTTTAGGACGTAAAAGATAAATTTGTGATAAAAATCGCTCAAATCTTATTTAAAAACGAATATGTAGCATCAATTTTTGCGGACGCGCTAAGAATCCTAGGAGTGAGCAGAGTAGTCATTAGCCGTAGAGTTGTAAAAAAGTATCTATCTCCGAGTAGAAAAAGCTCTATAGAAATGCTAAACACCATTGTTAACAACATGCTGCTTGGGAAGATAAGAATATGTAGGGAGGAGGCATATGGTACCCCCATCGGTTTCTATAAAAACATACTGCTTCTTTACGACGTGAAGAAGCATACAGAGGCAGAATTTCGCCTCACAGATGTACGTGAAGAATGCCCTACTGAGATAACTGGGGAGGCTATTTCACTTTTTCTAAGCATCTACCCAAGAACTCCGGTGGTGTTACTTGATGCTACCCTATGGGATCTTCATCACGAGGAAGAGAGGAAAAAGGCTGTAAAGCAATTCATGATTTTAATCAACACCTTAAGAAAGAGATTAACGGAACTTAATGTTATACTCGTCTCACCACCAATAGAGCTTGTTGATCTTATAAAAAAGATGGACAGTATTATAGAAATTAATGATGGCTCTATATACACTAGTGTAGATCCATCAAAAGTTGTATTATTAGACCCATATGCACACGAGGAACTGAGTGTGCAGGACGTGCTCGAGAATCAATACTTTATCATCGGACTTCTGGTAGATGATAAATTTCCTAGACCCTACGCTACATACATGTTAAAACTTTTACATGGAATCGACTGTAAGAGAAGAGCAATAAAATTATACAAGTCTGTAATTGGGGTACCTAAAGAGATAAATAAGATCATTGATATACTTCTTGATATTAGGTTAAATGGTTTATCGTTAGAAAATGCGATAATAAGTAATATGAGTATTGATGATAAAATTAGAAAGGTAGTGCATGATATTAGAAAGCATGCACTTGAAGGCAAGATCGTCGATGAACAATATGTCAGAAAGTTGTGCATGGTATATGATGTTAACGAGGTTCAGTTTGAAAAGATATGTAAGAGAATTAAGAGAATTAGAAGGCTATCTGTCACTGCTAGGTAAAATGTAGTAGGTAAGCTTTCCCCTCAAGTAATCTCTTATGATGGCTCTAGCGGCTTCATCTATATTTGCCTCCTTGCTTCGTTTACTTACCCATCCTCTCTTAATAGCCAACTCCTCTAGTACCTCTAGAGGCTCCGTTGATCGAATATGATAAACATGGTTAATTATATTGCTATCGAACTTCTGCACAATTTCAATAATTCTCTGAGCTATTCTAACAGGATTCTGGATTTTTTCAACAGGAGCCCTTCTGATAATCATTTCTATGTCGCTGCCTTCCGGCGGTATAATACCTGGTGTATCAATCATGTAGATTCCGGGTAAGATCTTGTAAAGCGTAGAGCTCTTTGTATAGCCCGGAGAGCCCGGATACGGGCTAGTAGAGGCTGATTTAGAACCCTTTAATGCATTGATTAAGGAGGACTTTCCAACCTTAGGGTAGCCCACCAGAAGTATGGTAGCTGGTCTAAGCACTACGGTTTCATCTAAATACTGCTTGAGTTTTCTAATACCGGTTAGCGTTAAAGATGATACGTAAAATGCTTTAATATTTTGGGCTTCAAAATGACGTTGCCACTCCTTACACACATGTAGGGGAATCAGGTCACACTTATTGATAATGATTATAAGGATCTTACCGAGCTCCTCTACAAGTTTTTCAACCTTAGCACTCCTAGTTACAGGAGGATTTCTAGCCTCTATAACCTCCAAAACCACATCAGCTCTGCCAATAAGCCTCTTTAAATTACTCCATGATAATAGCATCATTCTGATTCCCCTAATCAATGCCGAGACATACTGCTTAATCACTTAGGTTAATATAACACACTAAAACACCTTTTATACTTGAAAAGAGCAACTATCTTTAGAAGATGATGAACTCGGCGATATTGAGTAGAACGAGAAAGTCTATGATAGAGGTCTTGAGTGCTGATTAATTGGTGAATTGTAGTTAGTATTAGTATTCAGTATCTAATAATAACTAATAATAGTTTCACACCTTAAAGTATGAAGCATATAAAGTTTTATCCCAGGTGGAGATACTATTCATAGATCCAGAACTCCGTAGAGAATGGGGCTGGGAGAGACGAAGTTTTGTCCACGCTGTGGAATGGTTATGGGCTTCAGGTATGAAGATGGAGCGCAAATCCTAGTGTGCCCTAGGTGTGGCTACAAATCAACAGCGACTTTCATAGAAATGTGCTCATTTAAGAAGAGTTTAACGCTACATAAAATAGTTGAAAGGAAGGAGCTCGCAGCATTCGATATACCCCCAACAGCTATATACGCAAACAACTTAGTGTGTCCAAAATGCAACTCAAAGAGTATATATTATTGGAGGAAATACGTTTCAGCTGCGGAAAGCTCTGATACTATCGAAAAGACATTTAAATGTGCTAACTGTGGTCATATGTGGACTGAAATAGAGTAGAAAATGTTTAATTGTAGTTCAACGATCAAGTGCTTTCTATTCTTTGAATCTAAAATGTAAATACTATCTCGTTAACCCACTATTAATTTTGAAAAATTGTATAGAAGCTTGATACCTTATACGAACATACCATCTCAAATGTAAAATACACTTTCGGAACTCTATCAACTACCTCTAATACGATAAATTGTGCTGAAGGTCCATCCTTAGCATAGTCGCTATTTTTAGAAATTTCCATCACTAACACCCATACTCTCCTTTCACTATACCCTCTGCAGATCTCAACTCGATTAAGATACTTTAGTCAAGTTAGTGCACATCTATGTGGAGCACCGAATATCCAAAGCTTGCCATATTCATTTAAAATTCATGGTTGACCGAAAATTGAATAGAGAAGCCTATTCTAGATCGGCATGATGTTCCGGCTTCCATGGATAAGCTGGCCTTTAAGGTCGTTGGGGAAGAGACGCATTCTGGGGGATGTTCATAAAAATTTATTTATTAGACCCCATGCTTTCCCCTAATAAGAATAAACCAACGTGTTACTACCTAGTATACGGATGATAATATTGCAGGCACTGTATCACAGCGGCAACATTGTAATGTTTACCCATAAACAGCGTAGAGCTCTATTAATACTGTCAATTGTGATGATTATAGCCTCTCTAAATGTAGGGATGAACTACTACGACATGATGTGGTGGATATCATGGTTCAAGATAGTGCAAGAGAACGGAATCTCATCATTGATATCGATATATGCATTGTGTTCAACGCCAGGGTGTAAGGTTCCCTACCTACCCTTTGCTGTGCTAATATTTATAGCTGGTTACGCTTTCGTTACAGCAGTTCCTTATGCAATTAGGTATGTGGTGCTAAAGCTGATATTGGTTATGATTCCTTCCATAATTATCTTCCACATTCTTAAAAAATATCGTGGACTTGACGTAGCCATACTATGGTTACTGAGCCTACCATTCCTTCAAATACTTATTGTGCTTCAATTTGATGTTTTAATAGCAATGTTTATAATGCTATCCACTTTATATTTTCTTCTTAACAAAAGCCACTATACAGCCTTCTTCACCGCTCTAGCGACATTGATAAAACCAGTAGCGGCAGTTACAATACCACTTCACATATTTCTGATGGTTATCAGAAAGGAGTATAAGCAATGCTTCAGATACCTAGCCTTACTAGCACTAACGCTAGCAGTATTCATACTACCATTCTTTATAGCTTCACCCAATAAATTCATAGAAAATACTGTTCTGTTTCACAGCTCCCGAGCTCCGCAAGACCTCTCCCTCTGGGCGGTGATAACAGTTTTTGAAGAAAGTAGAATTGTTGAGGAATTAAATTTTATAGATAATCTATGGTTAGTACCCTTCCTTGCATGCTATTCATTGCTATTTATGATACTATATAAAACATCTAGAATACAGGACGCTGGTTCATATGTATATCAACCTGCGCTACACAGTGTCGTTGTGTTTGTCCTTCCACTACTCTTTCTCATAATGTTTAATAAGGTTGGCAACTTTAACTATATTATATGGATTGTGCCAACCTCTTTACTAGTTCTCAATCCCATATATATTAAAAGATTCTATATGCTGATGTCATTAGTAGTTTTATTAGGTTCTCTACCCTATGCCATCATGTTAATATTGTTACCGGCCTCAGCAGGCGCTCCAGTATTTATTGTAGAAGATCTAAGTTATTGGGATGCAAGAGCACTTATAATGCAATCCATAAACTACTACTTTATGTACATACTATCACTACTACAGGCATACATCACTATACCACTCACAAACTTCCTAACACCAGCAGAAATGCTAAGGCTGCTCTCATACACTTTCTTAGAAATGAGTGGTCTAAGGAAGGTTCTGCTAATTATGATAATCATTGTTTCGCAAACTCTTCTAACCATCACATCACTATTCTACTTAACCGCGATGTTTAGTCATAGGATGAAGGGTGTTAAGATACTTCCTAAGGGTTAGATGTGGTAGACGTGAATGATCACCATAGTCTCATCCGCTGAAGCTCTAACTTCCCTACCCATGATCTACCACAGCATACAACATATGCATCTTTCTGTAAGTAGGATTGCAATCAAATCAATTCCTTAAGACTGCAGTTATGCTCCACTCTATTGAAGACTAGGTGGAATATCATTGATGATCAACTGTAAAACACTTTACTAATAAAAATGCCCTAATGATTATTTTACTGAAATAATGTAGAGTATATCTATATACCCTGAAATCTCTAGGTTCAACATTTTAGAGTCCCGATGGCAATATCTGTAAAGCTTTTTCTATGTTCATCACTAAGCTTTTTTAATTTTTGATAAAGCTCAGTATGCGCCTTTTCTTTTAATCTTACAAAATATGTTATGTGGTTGACCAAATGCCTAACATCGTTGAACGTTTTATTACATGCTGGACATCGCCAGCAGTTGTCTGTACGTTGTAGAGCTGTTTGCGCTGTAACCTTCTCCACCTTTTCCATTAATTCTCGAGGCTGTAGAAACGATGCAGCTATGCCATACCATAGTTTATAGGGATCTTCATTGCATAAAGCGGCAATAGATTTCACAATCTCTATAGTAAATGGAGTACCAGCTTGTTTAGCTAATTCCAAGTATCTCTCTGTACACTCCCTCATAGAGATCTCCAACTGCGCTTTTAGTAGATCTAGTTAAAATTTTAGCTGTCTACTACATAAAATTCTGTAAAGCTCCAGGATGTGTGAGCCAGATGATGTGTGAAGAATTCTGAAACAGTGATGAAGCTTAGAAGGGCTGATGCTACGGCGCTTCAAAACATAGATTTTCTTTACTAAACTTTACTAAGACATTAGCATGTAAACTCCTTTATTCCATAGGTGCACAGCCTCCTATACTATTTACTATTGACTATAGATCCCTTAACACCTAGTGCAAAACTCATTTTTGTAATAACCCTTTGTTCGATCTATGCTCAGCAGCTATTATTTCCAATTACCGCTACTCCAAATTCTTCATTTAGAGTAATACTCTCTAACATACAGTACAATAAACTCATAGTCTACGGAAACCTATTATATTAAGATTTATAAGCCTAGCGTCCATAATCTAGAACTGGGTTGCCGCCGTAGCTCAGCCTGGTGGAGCGCCGGACTCATAGACAAGGTGTGTTTGGGAGATCCGGTGGTCGCGGGTTCAAGTCCCGCCGGCGGCATTCAATTACCTAATTAGATTTTTAGTTAAAATAAATTCACTGAGACAAAGTTAATCTACGGTGTATTTATTAATGAATTCGAGAAACCTAAATGAACTGCTTGATGATATAATGATATGTGCCCTTTTAATGAGTGAGAGAGATAGTTACAAAGAATTTGTTGATTGTATACCTGAAGCGCTTCATTCAATATATGAACTATCACTGATACTGGGAGTTAAAGTGAGATACTCAACCATTAACACCATTCTCGGCTATGTAAGAGGATTTGATGAATTGGGAGAATTTGATGTGGATAGAATGATAGCTTTATTAAGACAGCTGGCAAGCAATAATGCAGAGAATCTAAGTAAAGTCTTACTACGGAGAGTATTAGAGATAGCTGTAGGTAAGGAAATAAATATCACTACACATTCAAGGGATGCGCTGGAATTATTATTATCGACTTTCTATGCGATGTTTCTCTTAACGCTATACAACTTTGAGAAAGATACACAAATACAGGATATACCAATAATCTCCATACCCCAGACCTCTGCAGAAACCATAACAGTTTAAAGGGCAGAGTAGAAACAAATATCTGTGTTGGAACTATCTATGTTGGAACTCTTACAATGGGGCCGTAGTTTAGCTTGGTAGAATGCGGGGCTTGGGCCCCCGTGGTCCGGGGTTCAAATCCCCGCGGCCCCACCAAACAATGGATCAACTGTACCAGTATACGAGTGTGTTAAACATGAGTATACCAAAACACTTTGTAGCAAAATAGATGTATTCAGCTACTTCGATATAGAAGTTTCACATTTGCTATAACTGCAGCTAGGCCCTTTGCTTACCTAAGGCTCCTAAATATCCTAACAGCATGTTCTGTAGATTTTTGCCATGATTAATAATGACCGTCTTTCGACCTCTACTAGAATTACATATATTGTAGCTGCAGCCATGATCATTAAAATGTTCATGAATCTTCAGTAGTCTGCGGGAAACAGACAACTAGTACAGATGTTCAAAATTCCTATGCTGCCATAGGACACTCACACTTTTCGTTAAATTACGGGTTTTCTCCATCATTATTTCTCTTTAACTGCCCTATTCTAATATATTATATCGGAGGTTAAAATAATCTGCAGTAATTATATAACGCAAATCATAGCATTTTAGTGGTAATGGGTAGTATTAATACCAGCAGTCAATGTGATACCATGACATAAAATTTAGGTAGCATAAAATCTTGCGTAGAGTGCCTCTACATCTCTTGGTATAATAACTATTGCTGCGGTAGGGCATCTAACTATGCAAGCTCTACACCCAACGCATTTGTCAGTGTTTGCAGGGATGGATTTTTTATCGTCTATTACAAATACTTTATTTGGACATACAGCATAGCACTGTGCACATCCTATACACTTTACTTGATCTACATGCACTTTATAACCCATTTACTAAACCCTTACAATTTTATATTCCATTCTTCCAAGACCCTTTCTGTATAAGGCTTCAACCTGTAGGTATGGATCCCTTCCATGAAGTATAAAGAATTTATTTTCACCCGGTTTCATACCTGCCTTTTCAGCAATTGAGTTCGGCATGATAGGGGCCTGGTTTATTAAATCTATAGCAGCCTTTTCTAGTGCAACGACATCATCGGAGGCCATTATACCTATATCTGGGACTATTGGTGTATCAGACCAGGGCGCACAATCACATGTAGGCGCAACATCCATAACATAGTTTATATGGAATACCTTGTCCTGCTTATTGAGAATGACAGCATGGAATGCATCAGCCAATCCCTCTTGAAAAGCTTTCCCCATAGGGTCATCCCTTTCAAGATTATGTATTGCTGAACGTGTATTTGGACCTACGCACCCCATGGATATATTCTTTATAGCTCCTCCGTATCCTGATGATGGATGGCCCTTACTGTGAGCAAAATTTATAAGAACATCAGCGTAGAACACGCTCGTCCCAACTTCAACTTCACTTATTCTAAGTGGATTGGGTACATGCACCTTAATAACGTCGGTCTCTTTTATACCCGACACAGGAACTACAGGAGCGCTAATAGCACCATAACCATACCCGTTTTCGATGCCAATTATTGAATGCCTTAGTCCCCAAGTATCTGTTAAGAAGGGTATTCCCCCAAGTTTTTTAACATAGTCGACAAGTATTTTAACAAATATTGGTCTTATTACACGATATCCCCCGTGGTGCATATCTCCAAAATGGATCTTTATAGCTACTATATTACCCTCTGTAATAATGTTCTTCAAAGGACTAGTATCTAATAGTTTGATGAATTTGTAGGGTAGGCTGTATTCTTTTTCAAGCCTCTCTAATTTTGCATCTGCAAACAATACTTTTGACATGATACCCGACCTGGATTAATTAGTATGATATACGAACCTACCTTCTAAATTTAATTTATAAATTTTTGCTTCATTACAAGCAGTTAAATGAGTTCTCTACCTATAAACTGCAATAGGCTAACGTGTACTACTATTGCTGGTGTGTTAGTCTATCACGTTTTATATGTTAATGATCTGGCCTCTTCAACTATTTTCTTCCCCCAGTTTTCGCCTAAAATCTTAATCACATCACCCTCCCTATCGACTATGTCTCTTATAGTTCTTATACCGTGGTTCAATAGCATACGTGCTCTAACCCTTCCAACGTATCTCAGCTTTACTAGATCAAGAGCATCTTCTCTAATTCCGTGCTTCAATCTTTCATTTAATAGCTTGAGGTATTCACTATGATTGTGCATATTAACGGTTCTAGCTATTATTGATGCTGCATATGTTAACCATTCTCCATTTTCCTTTACAACTCTTAAATCGCCTGCCTCAATACCATACCTCTGTAAAATCTCTCTCTCAGGAACTTCGCTTATCCAGTCTCGTAGAATTGAGCCCACTATAAAGCCTCGAAGTCGATCAACCTTAGGATCGTTCATCTTGAATTCAAGATTTTCAGGAGGAATTTCCTCATATGAATCATAACTGTCAATGAAATTGGAGTAGTATTCATACACACTCTTATTTATGCTTACCTCAGAAAAGTCAGGGGTCATGCCAACTAGTGTCAAGTAGTAGATCTCAGATATTCTTTTGGCATGTGTAAGACCGTCTACTATGATGTAGCTAGTTATAGGATCTACATAAAGCCTTGAAGTAACTATACCGAGTTTTGATGGTATGAAAGTGAGCTTCTTTCCAACCCCTTCTGATGAAATCATAGTTAGCTCTTCGAGGAGTGTTAGTGTTCTCTCTATCTTTGATTCAATAACACTTCTACCTATCTTTAGTGAGGCAAATGAGTTGGAAAAGAATGATATTAGCTTATGCAGCGTATTTGCCTCACCAGAAGCTATTACAGCCAACAGGTGGCGTCTTAAGGCTTCACCGTTCCATAAAACAGAATGAACCGGCTCTGGGTTGCCTTTCACGTAGTAGAGAGCTTCGTTCTGCGTTCTAGAATCTTTTGCAACAATCACTATCCCGTACGGATCGTATTGTGGTCTACCTGCCCTTCCAGCAAGTTGCTTGTATTCAAGAATGGGTATTCTTGTTACAGTTCTACCGTTAAAAAACTTTGTATTTATGATAACTACCCTTGCAGGAAGATTTACACCCATGGCGAGCGTAGGTGTTGCAGCAACGTACTTTATTAGTCTCTCACGAAAAGCCTCTTCAACGAACTTTCTTGCTTCGGGGGTGAGGCCTGCATGGTGATACGCAGCACCACACTTAATTAGTGAAGACAACCCTTCATATTCAAAATCATTAACACTTTCTCTGAGCTTTGTTACTAGAAGATTTAACTGTTCTCTATCATTACTAGATAAGTTTTCACATAATACATGCGAATACTTAGCAGCTAGCTCTTCAACAGCCTTTCTAGAATACTTAAACTCAAGTACATTAAATCCCTCTTTAGCTGCTCTTAAAATCCAGTACTCTGTTATATCACCGACCGTATTCGGGATATCCATTTCCATAAAGTCACTAGGTATGTGGATAACCCACCCTTTACTACTTCCTAGATAATAAGTTACGAATTCATATAATTTAACAGGCCTCCATTCAGATCTAACAAGTTTTGCTCCAAGCCATCTTGCTAACTCCTCAGAATTTCCGATGGTTGCTGAAAGACCCACAATTTGCACTCCCATCATCTTAGCTCTTATAGCAATCATCTCAACTATATGCCCTCGATTTTCATCACCAATCATGTGAAGTTCATCAATAACTAACGTGCCCACTTTTTTGAGCCACACCGGATTTCTACGCATTATTGAATCTAGCCTCTCATAGGTTGATACGATGATATCATAATTCTCTAGCCTGGCTAACTCTTCGTCAGTAACCTCATAGTCTCCTGTAGAGATGGTTATCCTAATACCGTATTTTTCCCATGATTTAAACTCATTAAATTTTTCATATGCAAGTGCTTTCAATGGGCTAGTATAAATACCCTTGAAACCTTTTAGAACAGCATTTACAAGTGCCATCTCGCCAATCAAGGTCTTACCGCTGGCTGTCGGAGCCGAAACAACAATGCTATAACCATTCAAAAGACCATTTTGTAAAGCCTCTAATTGAGGTGGCTTAAAATCTACTATACCTCTATCTCTAAGTCCTCTAGCCATGATCTGAGGCAATTCTATATCAGCATTGCTTATCATGGTATACACTTGTCACCTATCAACTTAATAGTAGTCGAGTTGGAAAGCTTAAGAGTAAGCTGATAAATATAGGGATATAATGAGTATAATTTTATGCAAACTAATTGGTAATAGTAACACCTTTAAGCAATAATTCTCCTCAGGCTACAGCTTCAATATTTTTAGCTCAGCTAATAGTAGTACGGTGGAAATCACCGTAATGATAATTATTAATTTAGTAAAGCTGCACTTCCATGCATGGAACACCTAAAGATGCTTAGAGGCCAGATGTCACTATGGTAACCTACAATCGGTAGTAAGTGGTGCGGAGAATTATCGGACAGCAATACTCCACATATTTTACCACTTGCTGCTTATTGAAAAAGCTATTACTCACACTAAATCTAAATATTTAGAGTTAACCTACTACAATTGTCAGTAGTGTTGTATGTTAATAACGTTAATGCTTATTAGCTTTACAATACCCCAAATCTCCTTCTATTTGAAGGCGATCACTAACATAAAAGGAGATGAGTCGTGTTAAGAAAGACATTAGTGATGTTGTTAACCCTATTTCTAGTAATATTCTCATCATCTTTTCTTATCATGAACTTCATAAGGATAGGAAACGACGCATTAGGCTTAAGAATCATAGAGATATGGTTAGGTGAGAGAAGAGAAAGTTCAACTTCATCTAGTGCATTAGATATCAATTCTCTACAGTTAATAGTAGAGCAATCGCTATCACTAGCGTTATTTCTATTTGTTGTAGCGGTAATAATTATAAAAATTGAATGGAGAATAGCTGTAGCAGTATTAGCTATATCAATTATAATATTCTCAGGGATAGTTCCACCCTATAACTTAATTCACAAATCGATAGAATGGGATTTGATCCTATTCTTAATAGGTTCAATGATATTTGCAGGTCTTCTGAGAGAATTCGGCATATTTAAATACCTCGCAGTGAATATTATTAGAATCAGTAGAAATAATGCCTACACACTAATTGCTATGATATCGCTTCTCGCATTTGTAACGGCTGCAGTGTTAGACGAAGTTACAAGCATTATATATATTGTTACGCTAATAATAGAGCTTCACTCTATACTTAAAATAGATGCTGTCCCGCTAATCATAACAGCGGTGCTGGCTACAAATACAGGAAGTTCAGCGCTCCCTATAGGAAATCCGATAGGTGTTTACATACTCTTTTCAACTAATATGAGTGTGAATATGTTCGTTAGATATTCCCTTCCACTAGCGGTACTAAATATCGTGATACTAATATTAATGGTGTTCGTAGTATTCAAAAAATATATAATTGAATTAAGAAATGTCCTCACGAAAAGGGAAGCGCGTTTACAGGTCTACATGACACACTACTATACTTCGCTTAATGGTGTAAAGAAATCCCATCTAAATTACGGCTTGTTAATGTTTGTTCTATTCACTATAACCATATTATTGAATGAACATATAGCGCATTTAATTTCAACAATTGCACGACAGAGTGTGGATTCTCATTCGCTGCTTGCATTCATACCATATATATTCATTGTCCTATGTTTTTCAAAGATTCCTCCTGAAGATTTATCGAAATACATTGAAAGAGCTGTAGAATGGCCTTCTTTACTCTTCTTTATATGCCTTTTCATACTCAGCTACTCCTTACAATACACAGGTGTAATGGCTAAATTAGTATACGTCCTATCCAAACTAGCTACATCAACAAACTTACTACTACCACTGCTACTAATATTTACAACAATTTTGAGTGCTGTACTGGACAACCTTTCTGTCGTTGTAACATTTACTCCAATTACTATTCTTTTAAATAATTTAAATTTGGCATCATATTTAATCTACTTTGCTTTGCTGTACGGGGCTGTCTTTGGTGGTAATTATACTCCCATAGGCTCCACTGCAAATATTATCGCAATTTCGCTTGC
The DNA here is from genome assembly GCA_025058535.1 of Ignisphaera sp. Taxonomy (GTDB): domain Archaea; phylum Thermoproteota; class Thermoprotei_A; order Sulfolobales; family Ignisphaeraceae; genus Ignisphaera. Next base: position 17,437 of record JANXEL010000069.1, read on the forward strand.
TGAAAGGAAAAGGATTAAGATTAATTGGAATACGTGGTTAAAATTAGCGTTTTTATCCACAACTGTGCAAGTTTTAGCTGCATTAGGATGGTTGTATCTACAGCTCTATAAATGATAATTAAGCGCCTTTTTTCATGACAGGATGGCTGTACTGGAAACCGTGCTGGAGGGGAATTCCAAGTCCTCTTGACAAAAGGGCTATATAATTGGCAGTGTGTAGCTGTATATGGCAGTAATGAACGGGTAGGTCACTACACTCCTTTAAATTTCTCTCCACCAAGTCTTATATATTCATCTTGGTTAATAGGGTAATGATGACGAGGCCTTTAATATCGATAGAGGCTGTGGGAGGTGTACAATCTATTTTCACAACAAATCCGACTAGAAAAATATCCATCCTTCTTTTCAGGTTTACCAAATATTGTATTCATTTTATATTTAGTTGGTACACTGCTTCAAAATGGTATTTCTCAGCTCTGACGCTATATATTCTCTAAAACTCAAATTAGGCATAGAACTACCTCTTAGAAACTAAAGACTTGTTGAATTCATTTATTGGTATAAATGCAACTGCATGTACATCGTTGATAGGTGATACGACCTTAAACACTATCCCCCTGCCGGTAGATTCATTATTTATCAGATTTTCAATTGTATGATAATCTTTAATTTCCGTAAAATGGGGCTCAAATTCTGTGCATATTTCCTTTAATAGACTATACAGCTCTGTATCTGCAATTATTTTGCTACAATTTCCAATATAGTTAACTATCCTCTTCAGAATATCATTAACATTTTTACTATAGAGTATGTAGGCTTGAAACTTTGAAACAATCTTGTCTTCAAGCATCATTGTTACCAGCAAAGATATTTTTATACACCCTTATAATATTTACTTAAACTTATCAGAAGTGTAGCTACGGATCTTGGGAGCATGATAGAGGAATATGAAAGCATACTTTTTAACATACCAAACGATTTGCTCAAAGATGTAGAAGAATATGAAGAGAAAGAATTCAATAAACAAGGTAAAAGTTTAAAGAGAAGATACCCGAGCAACCAAGACATAGCAGAAGCTATTAAGGAAATCACAGGCGGATTTATAAACAGACATGTAATTGAAAATCTTTATGACACTACTAAAAGGTATTTAGAGGAGAAAGGATTTGACATTTCAATTCTAAACGAAAATAGATTTTGGAGATTGGTAACGAACTTGGTAAGAAAAAAGTGTATACAATTGATAATTTAGCATTCACCATTCAGAATAAGTCGCATAGAGTATCATAAAATGCTGTGGAAGTGAATATCATAGGTAATGTATAAAAGCACCTTACAACTGTAGCATTTGAATTTGATTAGCAAAGTTCATAAAGAGTTGACCAAATATCGAGTGCTCTGGCTGATCCATTACACTATGTATTGGTGAGGTTATCAGTGAGGATTCATGTCATCATGGTGCTGAAATCTCAGAGCCCACCACAATCATCATTAAACAATCAAATCTATAGGGTGTGTAGTTTGATCAGCTAAAAAACTTTGATGTTAATATCGTCTTTAACTGCTTTAAATACGACGCTTGTAGTGCTACTCTTAATATAGGGGTTTCTTAAAATTTTCTTTACAAACCTATCAAGCTCATCAACATTCTTGAATAACGCAATCAAAGCCACATCAAACTCTCCAGTGATGTCATATACCGCCCTTACATTTGGTTCATACGAGAGTGTCTTTTCAACGTCCTCTATATGAGCACCATCAACCTTAAGTAGTATGAGGGCGAGTATGGAATAACCCATTGTTTTATAATCTAAAACCGCTTCACATTTAGTTATAATGCCGAAGTTCTTTAATCTCTGTAATCTTTTAGAGACTAACGTTGGTGATTTATCCAAAATTTTAGAAAGCTCCCTGATACTTCTATCACATCTCTCAATGACTAGATTGAGTATCTGTTTATCAAGTTCATCAAGTTCAAAATGAGACATAGAAATGTACCAGAAAGATAGTTGTACCTGGAAGTATTAAATCTCTAGATGTCCGTTTAGAATTTTAGGTGAATTTACCTAAAACATTTGTAAGATGAATTGGATCTCCGATACTGAATATGATGATGAGGCCCCGCAGTAATGATTCTAAAATCAATTAAATTGAGGGAAGGATTAACGATAGCCTGTCCATGATATTGGTTACGCGTATCTTCATTCAGAAGTATTGAATTTGATGTTAGTGTTTTGTGGTGTATCATAACAATCATTAATAAGTGCAGATTCGAGGTCCACATAATTCTTATGTTCAATGGAATTAGAGGGCTTTGCGACTTTAATGTTAAAATGCAGAATCAGTTACGATGAATTCTATTATCGTAGAAATACTCGAATTGCCAAAGGGTGGCAAAAAATCACAAGATTTTAATAGTTTTCTGCAATAGCTATTCATATTGAGAGTAGTTGTCCTAAAGGGATTAGGAGGTAAGGTATGTACCATTTATGTTATGTAGTACGGTCTTTTTTCTTTTTCTTCTTTTGAAGTTCCTCTTTGCGTATATTGTCTTAATAGATTCTCAATTTCATTCTCAATTGTTCTACCCCGCATTTCAAGTTCCTCAGTATCTACATTAAATCCCCACACCACATTCAGTAAATCGATTATTATTTTTGATGCTGTATAGTCTACATAGTTCATTTCAACAATACTTCTCCAAGTCTCACCTAGGATGCATGTACCATTTATGTCGTATGCTTTGGCCCATCCAATAATAATACCATTCATACCGCTAATCACTCCCTCACTCAGTGGTGTTGCACCCTTTTCAATGTATTTTTGTATAACACTGTTATTATTTCCAACCACGAATACTCTTCTGGAGGGTACGACAACCTCCGAGACGAAGGCTGCTGTAGCTATCAATTCAATTACATTATGTTTTACTAGTTTTTTTGCAATAAATTTACTCAGCTCATGTTGATCGCTATCGCTTGTAGGTTGCGCATCACTCGTTATAATAAAGATGCTCATACCATCATTTTTTGCATGATATATGCTAACCTTATCTATATCGGCTAAACCATTTGAATTAACTAGTAGGTGTGCCGGAAATTTCGTACTGTAGATGCTTATAATGTGCTGTGCATCTAGGATATTAATAAGATGGGTTGCAACTGTTTTTCCTACTAACCCCATACCGGGAAAGCCTACTATGGCAACTGATTTCTCTGTGTCAACATTTTTATGTGTAATTATCTTCCACATGTTTCACACAAATTACTAAAATTGTAAACCAAATTAATAAGGGTACTATACCTACGTAGCATCCTATATATCTTAGCATGCTTATGGAGAGCGAATGTGATATATTGATGCCTAAGGTGTAATGGAACATCTAGAGGTTGGGAGGGCTGCACGATTTACATCAATAATAGGGTTGAGAGGGGTGATTGTTTAGAATGAGAACGTATTTAGGTGGAAATTCGCAACAATAGTGTAATAGAAATAGATAGCACTTAAAGAGGTTAAATATGCGTAACACATAAATTCCCAGCACTCGTCTAGTGGTAATCAGGGCCCGTAGCTCAGCCAGGTAGAGCGCCCGGCTCATAACCGGGTGGTCCGGGGTTCAAATCCCCGCGGGCCCATTAAAATACTTCCACAGCTCAGTGTAGGTCAATTAAATTGACTGAGAGTGGAGTGTTATTGAAATCTGGCTATACGATAGCATTGATAAGTTCCGCAGTTATCATATCGCTATACATAGTGGCGATGTTTTACGCATTTCCAATACACTTAGAAAGATTAATACCACTTACTTTTGTAAGAATCCTCTTTTACTCAATGCTATTCCTATTACTACTAAAGGAGATTCTCTCATCGCGTCATAAAGGGAAACGTTATATTGTTGTAGTGCTAGTACTTATATCCGCAGAGTACTCCCTTATCGCTGCCTTAAGAGAAGTTTCGCAGTTGGTTCCTGGGTATTTTGTAGTCATACCACCATCGTTTATATACAGCAGATGTGATGTAACCATAAATTGTAATGACTTTGCAACGCTCTCAATTAGCGTACCGTTAACAATAGCATCCATACTTTTTATATATAGTCTACATGGCATGTTCGTAACAAGTGCTACAAGGAGTTCCGAATAGATCTGCAAAATTAATTGTGAATTCTTTGTTCAATTGATTAGTTATTACTGTTGTTAGAGGGAACACTTTATAAGAATTTTCAACCACTACACTATCGGATGATGCAACAATTGCATGCTCGCTTCTTGAAATCTCTATGGAATCTCTGTCAGGTGTTGGGGATAATATGCTGTAGCCTGTAAGACCCCTCTCTACGATATACTTGTTGAACCGCTCTATCTGAATAGCACTATGGCTAAAATTCTTATCGGCTACAACAATTATTTTCAGCGGTTTTAATTGAGAGATCGCATTTAGAATTAGGTCGTACGCTTTTAATAGATACGTATAGTCTTGAGATCTTGATTTGTAGCCTCTCAAATCTCTAACGATACAATCATCACATAAATACACATCACAGTTTTCCAACATACACAGTACAGTCAGTAAAATGTTGTAAAAATCGATAATAAGTGCGCCTTGTGGTTCAAGTGTACAGGCAATTTTTGGTATAACATTCACTATATACTGCATTGAGTGGACACATCTGTAGAGCAACAACTTTTTTTCTCTATTTAGAGAATATCTCGAGGCCACCATATCCAGTGCATATCTTTGACCATAGCCTCTAGATAGGAGGAGTCTATAATCGTATGCAGCATCCACAATTCTAATGTTACTTTCATTTGTGTTGTTGAAATTTCTAATTACATTCATATCTTACTTCCACAAAGATTCTACGAACTAATCAACTATATTAGGGGTACAGTTAATAAATTATTGATTTGTCTTGAGAATGGATAGTTATTCAAAAATGGTAAATAAAGTGATGCATTACACATTCTAATTGAAATTAATGATTATAATTTTCGTATTGGTTTTAAACTGAATAACTCTAAATACAACTTCGCTTAGAGATTGGTCAGGCAGCACTGTATGACCGATGAAAACAGTGTTTCAACAGCCAACAGTAGATACCTTAGTGAACTAGAGAAAGAGTTAGAGTTATTGTATGCTGAGAAAGGTAAGGATAGAGAAACAAAGGAGGGTAGAACTAGCAGAAAGGATTCGGGTATCGTTAGAGTGTCCACTGGAATTCCTGAACTCGATAAAGCGTTGGATGGTGGTATTCCGAAAGGTTCCTGGGTTGCTATAACGGGCGAACCTGGTACGGGTAAATCTATTCTTTGTATGCATTTTGCTTGGGCCGGACTAATTGCAGGTGACCCAGTTGTATATATAACAACAGAGGCAGAGTTTAGGGATGTAGTTAGGCAAGCAAGGCAATTCAATGTAGATTTTGAAAGCTATAGAATATATGATATTTCAAGTCTTAAGGAGATTAATGAAGTTCCGCAGATAGTGGTGGTGGACATTTTTGGCCTCTTAAAAATAGCCAAACAGATGAGCGAATCTGCATCTACAGACCTGGAAGGTATTAGAAGAAGAAGGTTTGCAGCGCTAGATATCCAAACACTTGTATCTGCAATTCACGAAGCGTATAAGATATTGGGAGTTCTAAGAGAGGGGGTAAAGGCTCCATACAAGCACGTCAGATTAATTATAGATTCGTTAAGTGCTTTTTGGGCAGACAGACCTGCTATGGCCAGGAAATATAGCTATGATTTAAAAATATCCACACACAGAGAGAATGTAACAGCATATCTTGTGAGTCAGTATGCTATGACTACTAAAAGTGTGGATTACAGAACACCAATTGTAGTTAGATACGATGATACAATAGAAGTTCGAGAAATAGGCAGTTTTGTGGATCAGTTCTTTAATGAAAGTGAGGAGGGGATTAGGCTTGTTAAAACCCCTATGTATACTCTTTCAGTAAATCCAATAACTCTTAAAGTTGAATGGAAGCCTATAAAGGCTGTATCGAGGCATAGAGAGTCCAGAAATCTATTAAGAATAGAATTAGAGGGTGGTCGAAATGTTGCAGTCACCCAAGATCACAGTATCTATATTTTGAGCGAAGACGGTATCAAGCCAATTAAAGGAAGCAAAGTAAGAGAGGACTGTATTCCCGTATTGATGCAGGAGAATATTGAGAAACTCAATGCTGATTTTAAACTCGGTTTTGCAAAAGTAAAAAGAATAGGGGTAGAGAGTCCTAGTGCGCCCTATGTATATGACCTTTCTGTAGATTTATATGAGAATTTTATTGCTGGTATAGGCTGGATTCTAGTGCATAACAGCACTTTTGGATTTGGACTAGAACACATTGCAGATGGTGTGCTACATCTATGGATGGAAGAGGTGGAGAAAAGTAAGGAGATTAAAAGATATATGATTATAAAGAAGATGAGAATGACCAACCATGTTAGAACAGCTTTTAGAATAGAAATAGAGCCTAGTAGAGGTTTTGTACTATATCCATTAACTAGCTAGGTAATAAACTGTTTTGGAAATTTCAATTCAATAATTTTTAATATCTTTTCGCCTAAACGTTTAACTAGATCATCAATACTGTCGGAGAATACGTACCACCCCATTGGCGAATATTTTATATAGTTGCATTGCCAATGTGAGGTTGAAACCAAGGTTGCTGGAATTATCTTCGCATAAAATGACGACGTTCCCTTAAAAACAGCTATAATAAACTCCCTATCTCTATAAATCCCCATGTAAATGGAACAATTAGGCGCTTCTTCAATTAAATACGTTTTCTCAAAACCAACCTTAGTTAACATTCTCCGAAGTTCTTCAACTTTTATCATAAATTACAGCCCCATCCCATAGTAATATAGTCGGGATGGCTCACCCATCTTTGAATTGTTAGCAGTATACTCTCTAATACGGTTTCCAAGTTATATAAACTTTCTCCTAGGCAATGAAGATAATTAAGCATTAATACTTTTCCTTCTAACACGTTAACTTATCCTCGCTATAAAGTTCTAATCTCACTGTAAACTAGTTAAACTTCAATCCTATATTTAAATGTGTATTTCACAAATTTAATTTTAGCTGTAGTATTATGGGTCTAGAAAACTTTTTGTTTATACTTCGTTACAAGTGCTAAATGCCGTTAGTATAAATTAATCGACTTATTTTTACAAAAGTTTTTATTTAGTAGCTTGCGAGGTATGAGTTCTGACAACATTTAATTCAAATTCAGAATTACCACCCAATTTGAAATAGATGGGGTTAGCGTACTCAACGTAATACAATATGGAGTGGTGGTCTCATGCTTGACAGCATGGCATTAAAATACTATAGGTTTCTGCGCATACCTTCAAAGATAGCTAGGCATGTGTCCCTTCTGTACCCACTATACATCCTACTTATTGTCCTCATAGATTTACTATCGTGCTCCATTAAAAATCAGTGTGGTACGCCCATATTTTTTGCTGCTGTGATAATCCATGTACTCCATTTTTCTGCTATACCACTGGTGATAAAGTTTCTAGTCCCATATATGAGGAGGAGACAGATACTAAATATGGTAATATTTTCAACAGTGCCAGGAGTTTTATTGGAGTTCTTAGGTTCGCTTATCGGAGTATACGGTATGATATATACAGTTCTCCCCTTAATCGGCTTGCTAATCCTACGAGGTTTAATAAACTCTAAAAAGAGGATTATAATAATGTTCTTCATATTTACATTACTAGAAGCTCTATTCATAGTTTTCGTTGATAGGTTTGGTGCAGCAAATATCTTTGTTCGAACATGTATGCTAATATTTGTGTCAGTATTGTCAATACATCTCAATAACATTCTTAGCTCGTACAAATGGGAGGTTGATGTATTTGAGCTATCTAGTGCGTGGGCTAAATACATGTTCACTGGAATAGATGATGATATTGAGTTTCAAATAAGCAAACTTAAAGTGGAGAGAGACATTAAAGTGCACTCAATAATTTTTCGTAGAAGAGATGATACTATAGCAATGATAGTGCCGGGTGTGCACTTCGGGCCATTCAAAACATTAGGAAGCACTCTCCTTCCTCACTATCTCGATGAAATGCTAAATTCTAAGGGAATCAAAACATTTGTTTTACACGGCGCGGGTTCTCATGAATTGGATCTCATAAACAAAAATGAGGCAAAGAAACTTGCAGGTGAAATAGTTGACAAAATATTTAACAATTTCAGCTTAAGTGAAAAATACGAAGTTATATATGAACCTTTCAGAGTATACGACGAGTTTTATGAAGCATTCGTTATTCAGACTAGCAATTTAGCAATTATAGCTATATCATCGCCTATAATAGGCGGTGATGACATACCATACGAAGTTCAGAAACACACTGAAGAAATTACACCTATTTATGGTTTCAAGCACGGTGTTATCATTGATTGTCATAACATTGAAGGATTGCGTGTAGCTGATCCAAACAAATTTAACCCTATAGTTATGGCATCAATTTCAATTCGTAAAAAAGCTTGTAGTAGTTTTAAAACAGGTTACGGAGAATCTTCAGTGTATGGAAACGTCAGAGGGCTTTGCATAAATAAAATAAAAGTTTTAACTATTGAGTGTGATGATGCAAAATATTCACTAATATATCTTTATGGAAACAATGCAAAGATAGGTTTGAGGGATTTGTTGAGAAGAATTGCAATAAATAATGGAATAAGAGATGCGGAAGTAATAACTTTAGATGATCACAGCTGTGCTGGAACAGTATTTGATTCGCCTTACTATGCAGTCGAAGTTAATGAAAATATCGTAAGAGCGGTTGAAAGAGCCCTCAGGGCATCCATTACTGATCTTTCAGAAACTAAGGTATCTCTGGTAACACACAATAGCAAAGTGAATGTGGTTGGTCTAAAAATATTTGAACTATTAGAGTTAGCAAAACAGGTAGGAGGCTTTCTAGCTAGATACCTTAAGTTGGTTTTAATTGTAATTCATATAGCACTTCTTGCTACGATATTATTATTAAATCTACTTTCAATTTAAACAAATACTATAATATTTGACTACAATTGATTGGGTAAAAATGTTACACCTTTTATAGATATCTGATACACAATCTAAAGAATAGGGCTGATAAAAATGGATATAGCTATAGAGGGTGTAGCTCCGTACCTCGGTCAGACAGTAGTTGATTTATATGGAAGGAAGGTAGGTATACTGGTAGGGATATATAGTGACGTCGATGGAAAGGTTTCGTCATTTGAAATAATGACTAATGATGCTTCTTATGAAACCATTACAGCGGAGAGATTTGAGCGTGATGCCGATGGGTTTAAGCTTCTACCTGAATGGCTTGTTGAAGCTAAAAAACTTGAGAGGAAGCTAGACATCCTAAGAAAGAGATTCAAGTCCATGGAGGAGCTATCCAAAAAGAACCAGATACCACAGCATGCATATAGAGAATTAAAGGAAAGGTACTCAAAGGATTTGGATAAGCTGAGGATTGAGATAAAGAATTTGAAAGATATTTTGAGGAAAAGAACATACGAGCTGGAAAACTTTGTGCTGCATATTGAAAAGGCTTTTACACACCTTCTAATAAGTTATACATCAGGCGAGCTACCGGAGAACGGCTTTAAAGTATCTGCAGAGTGTATGAGATCAGCTAAGCAGGCTGCACTAGACGAGAAAAAGGATGTGGAAAAGCACATGGCCCTCATCGATAAGCTCGAACAGGAGTTAGCAGCAATAACGCAACCACAAGAAGAAATACAAATCACCTCGCCAACAGCAGTGCAGCAGCCGATAGCAGTTAAAGTAGTTACAGGTTAGCCTGAGTACTTCTGCAGGGGGTGATCCATGTCTACCTCAGCAGGAATTTTTGATTCATTTATTAAAATTCTAAATATAACTTCTAGACGCGATCCACAGAAAAGTGCTTTAATCTACATATTTACCTCGTTAAATGATTTAAAGGTAAAGTTGGAGGAGGTTAAAAATAGGTTAAAGAATAGAGATGAAGAGCTTCTCACTAATGCAGTCAAATCGCTAAGCTCTAATGAAAAGGAAAGAGCAACGATCTATGCAGCAGAGATTGCTGAAGTTAGGAAGCTCATGAAGTACGTACAAGTCGCTTTATTGGCTATCGAGAGACTCTTAGAGAGAACGAAAACTATGAATATAGTAGTAAGTGATGTAAGAGTTTTAACAACAGCCATAGGTATATTAAATGAATTAAAATCTATGTTTACGAATACCATGCCAGAACTAGCCATAACACTTGACAATATTGTTAATAATGTAAACTCCTTAATTACATCGACACAAGCTCCGGATGTATCTTTAAATGTAACGGGTAGGACAAAGGAAGTAGAAGATATATTGAAAGAAGTTGAGGCGCAGGCGGAGGAAAGGTTGAAAGCGTCTCTGTCTCCCATACCTGTCCAACTTGAAGATGTAGTAAATAATAAGTTTACCCCTCCATTAACACCACCTCCCTCTGCATTGTATGTGGATACCAGAAGCTCCGCTGGAACGGTTACTCCTACATCCTTTACACCACAGAAGTTTATTGTGGTCCAACAACAGCCAAAATATGTTGATAGTGGCTTGGAACTCCAGGTATATAATTACATCGTTAGTAACAAAGGTATTATAAGAATAGAAGAATGTTCTAAGAAATTTGGTGTGTCGAGCGATACAATCATTGCGATACTAAAACGGCTTGAGCAAAAGGGATTAATAAGATTAACTTAGGAAATTTTTACAATCATATAAAGTTTCTAGGGATTCTCCTTGAGCGGAGGACGTGAATACCTGGAGGCATTGGCAAAAAAATATGTTAATGAAGCTATGATTAATGAAAGGATTGGAAATAAAATTGATGCTGCTAAAAATTATAGAAAGGCAGCTGAAATACTGTTCAAAATATTGAGTAATTATAGAAGCGATCCTATGATAAGTATCTATAAGTCTGTTGCGGAAGGGTACGTAAAGAAAGCAAAGGAACTTGAAGAGGAGTCTAAAATAAGTATATCCATCTTGGGAGGTGATAGCAAGGTTGTGCAAGGTGATAGTGAAAATATTGAGAAAGCATTGCAAGATTTCATAGTTGTCGAAAAGCCTTCAGTTCGTTTCGAAGACATAATAGGACTTGACGAAGCTAAACAAGCTATACTCGATTCAATTATATATCCAACCAAGAGACCAGACCTGTTTCCATTGGGATGGCCTAGAGGCATACTAATATACGGTCCTCCTGGTTGTGGTAAGACAATGATAGCGGCTGCAGCAGCTAATGAGATAGAGGGCATCTTCATGCAAATAGATGCTGCGAACATCATGTCAAAGTGGCTTGGTGAGGCAGAGAAAAAGGTTGCAGCAATATTTAACTATGCTAGAAACGTTGGCAGCTCAAAACCCGTCATAATATTCATTGACGAAGCAGATGCTCTGCTAGGAGTATATGAAAGTGAGATTGGTGGTGAAGCTAGGGTGCGTAATCAACTACTAAAAGAATTGGACGGATTAAATGAAAAGGGAAAGAAACACTTCATATACGTAATAGCTGCCACGAATAAGCCATGGAAGTTGGATGTAGGATTTCTGCGTAGATTCCAAAAAAGAATATATATTCCACCGCCAAATAGAGAAGCGCGTAAATCACTATTTGAATATTATCTAAGATTTTTAAAAGTGGCTGAGGACGTCAACATAGATCTTCTTGCTGAAAAAACTGAAGGGTACTCGGCCAGTGACATAAGAGATATTGTTCTAGAAGGGTACTTACGGACTGTTAGAGAATTGTTTAAATCGAATGCCCTGTCAGACAATCCGAGACCTGTAACAATGAGTGATTTCATAGAAGTATTAAGCAAGAGGAAACCAACTATACCAAACTCCATGATTAAGCTCTATGATGAATGGAGCAAGAATTTCGGTTCCTTTTAACTACTAGAATAATGAAAATTATCAGAGCTGCTAAAAGTCTATTTTCTTATCTCTGCTATCTCTAGAAGCTCAGGTACAAATTTTAGTATATCATCTATTGTTACGATACCTATAGCTTTTCCAGATTTATTAACCACAGGTATATGACCGTGCCCCGTACCTATCATCAGATTAATAACGTCTTTCAATAGAGTATTGGGTTCAACAACGGTAACAGGTCTTGAGACTATGTCTATAATTCTTGTAGTCTTAGGATCTAAACCTTTCGCAAATACCCTCAGAATTAAATCCTTTGCTGTGACGACACCTAGCACTATATCATTTTCATCGGTCACTATTAATGACGCTATATTATGTTTTTCCATGGTCTTAATCGCATCAAACACTGTGGTATTAGCCTTTACTTGTATGGGGTTGGGAACCATTACGTCAAATGCTTTTAACATTTTTAACACCAATGTATTATTTAGCTAGGCATAACTAGTTTAATTATTTTACTTCGACCAGGGATTTTAAGTTCAATGTCTTTAACATCAACAGTTATGACGTAATTTTTAAGAACCCTCTTAAGGTTTTCTAAAAATGTTTTCGCTATGCTATAAGGATTCTCACTACCAGGCACTAATACCATATATGCGTGCGCCCTCCTTTTAATAACTTCTTCAGGACCTGCAATGGCTCTCACAATTGCTTTATTACCATCTTCCGTATCTATCGATTCAACACCTACGGCAAGCATCAATTTCACGTTACTTATATAATTTTTCTTACCGTATACCATAAAAGCACCTTTAGGCAGATACTCCCCTGATGGTGGTTTTAATGAAATCTGTGAGCCGTAAACCCAGAAAACATCAATTGATGTTAAGCCTGCTTTCCACGCCTTACTATAGCTAGCTGCAAATTCAGCGGCCTCCTTTAGAGTTTTTTCATCAACATTTCTATCGCTAGTTTTTATAATCACGGTGCTAGCTCCATGCACATCAGCGTGTAGCACTATATCGTTGTCCTTTAGATATCTCTTTATCAGTTTATTATTTTGACTGGCATCTTTTCCACCAATTATTAGAAAACCCTCTGAGGATATCATCCAATGAAATTTCTCGTACCATTCAATTTTCTTGCTTAATTTCAGTTCAATTATCTTTGTTTCGTCTTTTATGATACTATTAAGTTCATTTATCTTTATTTCAATATTATTCCTTTCCTCTAGCGCTCTCTTAATAGATCTACTAATATCCGATAAGAATTTTAATAATGCAAAGTAGTTCTCTGCAAACGATTTTCTAACATCTACTTCTAGCTCGAGTCCGCTAATGCTGACCTTATATAACCCTTTATCAGGCTTTAGATCGGCAATGAAATTACTACAACTCTCAACATGTTTCCATGCAGAGCTTTTGACCATACTCCTTACGCATTCGTGAATCCTCTCCAACTCGGCGTAAAATTCATTCACCATCTTCATTAGATTTTCAAAGTATTCCTTCCTACGTCTTAATTCAACTAAATTTTTGTCTATTACTTCTAAGCTCTTCTTTAATCTCTCAAGCTCATTAGCGGTTGTTTCTATCTTTTTTGAAATCAGTAGTGATTTAAATGATTCACTAAAGTATTTCTCTACAGTATCATTAAACGATTGCATATACTCTACGCGGTACTCATCTCCATAAAATCGTGCTGGAATGAATGGATAGAAACCTACCATAGAGGAATTCTTATATACAATACATGGTGTTGGTCTCTCCATCGTGGTTAGCAATAGTTCCCTTAGTTTAACAGCAATGCATTCATAATCCATTTCATTTAAGCTGGAAACCTCCTTGTTACCTAATTTACATAGGAGATTTATTGTGTCAGCTAATTCTGGTGGAATATCTAGACTCTTAATAAGGCTCAGCACCACGTTGTGACCATTTAATACAATGTTCTTGAGGTTTTCAACGCTTACATTATAGTAATCCAAATTTCTACCCTTAGGTGGCAGCATGTATTTGGACTTCGGTATTAAGCTTCTATCCTTCATTTTCCTGTATGAACTCACCAACAGTATGGTATTGTCATCATCTAAAATAGCTACAACACCTCGAGGAAGAAGCTCAATCACAACCTTTCTAGTTTCTTCACGGCATTTTAAGTTAATAAATATTATTCTCTCGCAATCAGGCTGCTCGACATTAATAATACTACAATTTCTTAAACTACTCTTCCATACGCTACTACTCTTTACATAGTCCTCCTTAAGTCGTAGCGCCAATTTAGCAATGCTTATTCTTCTTCCCGGCTCCGTTATAAGCAGAAATTCTTCAGAGTGTTTGACGTTCTTAAGTTTAAATATTAGAAGCTTGTCTAATACGTAGATATCATCGATATATGAACCTACTAACTTCTCAGCTACTTCTCGCAGCCAGACTTTTATATCGAGCCAGCTCATGGAATTTTTCTGGCGATAGTGCTGTGTCGAGTTCGAGGGATCCATTAACTATTCGCCTAATCCTTGTTTTTGCTAGAGGTGTTTATGGAATTTTATGCAGCATAATTATCCATATAACCTCTCTACACGTGTTATTAAATATGATGCTAAAACAGTTGATCTATGACATATCTATATACTTAGTATGGATAATTCTATTCATACTCTATATGCCAAGTATTTTAATAGCTAAATTTATTGGTGCGAAAACAAAGACAGATCTCTACTTACGTGGAATAACGGTGTATTTCTCACTAGCAGTATTAACACACATCATGCTTACTAGTTAGAAGAGCACTCTCGAACACTAGCGCATGCTCCAGAATGATATCTTGGTAATTTCTTGGAAGAACAACATTTCCCTGTTCATCTAATGGAAATGCGTATGGAAGCTCTACTTCAATTTCTATATCATTAGTTAACTTCTTCTTAATCTTGAGTCCAAAGACGTATTTAACATCATCAACATTTCTACCTAACTCTACCTGCCTCAAAATGTATGCGGCTCCCGCTATGGTAAACTGCTTTTCGCCTATATTTTTTGGAATAGCGTTTTTCAATCGTGAGGTAATTTGCAGTCTTGTTCTGCCTTTAGGTGGGTTGTCACCCATTATACCGCCAATCACTACATATCTAGCCATTCTCATATCGTTTACCTGCAACTTCTCTTTAGCACTCGGATCTAGAACAATTACATTTTTTTCATCTTGAAGTAGTTCCACCGCTGAGGTCTTATATATAATTCCCAAAGGCTCTAGTAGCGATCTATCATGATCCTTTGCTACATTAGTAAAGATAACTCTATTTTTAAAAACCTCTGACACAAATTCGTACTCTTTTAACAGCCACTTACTTATACAAGGCTCTAGATGCTCTACTATCACAATCATGCTACCACTCAAATGTAAGTGTAACTTGTCCCAAAAACCTTATTAATGCTTCTCTTTAAAGCTTAAAATAGGGTTTAAAGTATATGGCATCGCAACAAACGCACAAACCAAATATAACGCCAATGCGCATGCTAAGGAGCTCACTGAATAAGACAATAATGGTTAAAGTTAAAGAGGGTGCGGAGTTTATCGGTAAGCTTGTAATGACAGATCCTACAATGAATGTAGTTCTTGAGGATGCTACAGAGTATGGAGATGGAGGTAGGGAGGCTATAGCAAAGTATGGAAGGATATTCATAAGGGGCAGTCAGATACTATATGTATGTGTTGACTATACTGAAACAAGGCTAAGACAAACAACAGTAATGTGAATGCATAATGCGTAGTGAAGGACTTAACAAGAGGAGTAGAAGGAGTACGAACAGAGATAAAAAGAGTAGAACAATTGTACCACTGCTCTGTCCAATAAACTTCGACTTTTCGTCAACGCGTATAGAATGTAAGACTTGTAAACACTTTAATGGATGTTTAAGAATTTATATTAAAGCAGAAAAGTTAGCTAAGGAGATATGATTCTTTAGCGGGTAATAATCGTATGATTAGTTGAGTTATTGATTTAAGAATTTCATAAAAACTATTAAGTACGGGACGACGGAACTCTATAAAGATTGTAGAATCACCATAATCAAAGAGTTAGTGTACAAATGGGTGAAGAAATTGAGAAATATAGTAATAAGTGAATATCGTTGGCAAGGTATTGAAAATATTAATGTAGAAATTGTTGAGCGAAAAGGTGTTGGGCACCCTGATTACATAGCAGACGGTATTGCAGAAGCTGTAAGCAGGGAACTCAGCAAATACTATTTAAAACACCATAATTTAATACTCCACCATAATGTAGATAAGGTTCTGGTGGTTGGAGGTCAGTCTAAACCAATATTCGGGGGAGGTGAGGTTATACATCCAATATATATTATCGTCTCAGGTAGGGCCACAGCTTATGTAAGGACCTCTGAAGGTCTAGATTTCATACCAATAGGTACCATCACTCTTAAAGCAGCAAGAGAATGGATTAGAGAGCACTTTAGGTATCTCAGTCCTGATGAACATACAATCATTGACTATAAGATAGGGCAAGGGAGTGCAGATCTAGTTGCACTATTTAAATTAGGTTTGAAGAGTGTTCCCTTAGCTAATGATACTAGCTTCGGTGTCGGATTTGCACCGCTATCCAATTTAGAGAATCTAGTATTGAAAGTGGAAAGGTTCTTGAATTCGAAGGACTTCAAAGCAAGGATGCCAGCAGTGGGAGAGGACATAAAGGTGATGGGATTAAGAGTTAATAATAAAATAAAATTGACCGTAGCTTCTGCAATAGTATCTAGACATGTTAGAGATAGCAGCGAGTATCTGAGTGTAAAGGAAGAAATTAAGAAAGCGGTTCTTGATCTGGCGGTAAAAATTGTTCCAAATTATGATGTAGAAGTCTATGTCAACGTTGCTGATAAACCCTCTGAAGGTATATACTATTTAACTGTAACGGGTACTTCAGCTGAGCATGGGGATGACGGTGCTACCGGTAGAGGTAATAGAGTTAACGGATTAATAACCCCTATGCGCTTAATGAGCTTAGAAGCCACGGCTGGTAAGAACCCCGTTAGCCACGTTGGTAAAATATATAATGTAATGGCCAATCTCATAGCCGAGAAAAGCTATAGAGAGGTGAAGGGTATAAGGGAGATATATGTATCTATTTTGAGCCAGATAGGTAGACCGCTAAACGACCCCTTTGTAGTAGATATAAAGATTGTGCCCGAGGAGAAACTTACTCAGGATATGCACAGTGAAGTATATGGCATTGCAAATGAAATGTTTAACAGTGTAAGCAAGATAACAGATATGATTATATGTAGAAATGTAACATTGTTTTAGATGGTATATTAGTACAAGATGTTTTCAGAGATATATTTTTAATTCAGCTTTTGGTAGACTGTCATAAAAAGGATGTTAGCATGATTGTCAGGCTGATTATATTCTCAACACTACACAATCTTCTATTCATCTATTTATTATAGATTACTGGGGTTTGAACTAGGTATCAACTGAATTTTGGTGTCTAGGAATGGTACAATCCATAGTCTTCTAAGTATTCCATACATTTTTCCTGTATTCATTTATGATATCTAGTAGTTTTGCGGAATCTATATAGTTTTTATTTTCTTTACTTTTTCTATGAAATTCCACCTCTTTCAGAGCATTCTCAAGGGCATTCTCAAATTCTTTGGTACTAACTATTGCTATGTCTTCATACACAGCTTGTATAGGCAAATTGCATACTACTGGTATACCTATATCGAGAAGCAGCTGCTTAATCTCATTGATGCAAGCATTGAAAATTAGGGCTGTGCCAGATTCTTTAATTGCATTCAATGCATTAGCATCCAAGTTATAGGATTCAATTAAAACCGCCCTTGGCAAGGCAGCCATTGCATTGATTTCACGTACATCTCCAATAGTTAACGATCTTATTTTAGGAATAGCTAAGTACTCATCCAGCATAAATCCTCTTAGAATTCCATAGAATGCTTTAGATTTTGTTTTTTCCTGTTCAAGTTCCGATGCAAGGTAAGCAATTTTATTTTGCATATTTCTTAAACTCTCTCTTAGTTCATTTATTATTCTATCTCTAATAATCTCTCTATCCACACTATTCTCCTTATTATTGAATTTTAGTTCAAATTCTAACTCCCCTATCCTTGTTTCTAATTCATTTATGCGAGCCCTCAATATTTCACGTTCCTTTATCAATTCTCTAATTCTATCCTCTAGGTTTCTTAGCTTTTCATTACACGAATTAACACTTATGTGAGTTGGAATTGACAGTATTTGCATGTTCTCCAAATGATATACCTCATTTTCTAGATGCTCTTCAATTGCATATTCTATTACATCATTGATTGTTCTGCCCTTTAGTAAGAGTAATTTAAGCTCATCTATATCAACCTCTAGTCCCAGCTCATCAACTCTTCTTTCTAATTCAATAAATTTTCTTTCAAATGATTTATAGAACTTTATTGCAGCTGCAAGTGCATCACGTTCATGCGAGGTCCTTAAATTTATTTCAATTCCTTTCTTTTTTAACCATTCGATTAAACGCTCCTTTTCTTCATTGGTGAGTGATTGCGGTGGTTCATAGAGTGGAATACCGAGTAGGGATGATATCTTCTTCACAGTATCTGGGGCTGGACTTTTATCGGTTGATACGATGATTGGTGTACCAATACTGTAGACTTTGTTTATTACACTAATTTTATCTAAATCACGGGATGAGAATAGAAATACATTTTTAAGTGAGAGATCGAGTATAGCAACACCAGTTTCGATACCGGGGTCTATACCTACTATAACATGTTTTCTATTTAATTCCTTCTCGAAAAACTCTACCGTCGAGTACTCTGACTTTATGGTAACTTTGATGTCTCTACCATTGAATGGTTTGATAATCTTCTTAACAACATCGCTGCCAGTATACGCTATAAAGACAGCACTATCAAGACCACCACTTCCTCTTCTAAAGACAATATCGTAAGGTACTGCTGCTTCATCTAGAAGTTTCTTTATCTCTCTAACTGCGCAGAGAATTGCTGTTCTCATTCCTCTGGCAAATTTATTGGCACTGCTACCACCAGGACCTACGGATCTATTACGTGAAACCACTATCTTTGTTCTTCGCTCAACACCTTTTATCGGTGTTCCAACATCATTCAAGGCAAGTAACGCACATACATATGCTGTTTGCAAGGGTTTGGGTTTCGAGCTAAGTTCTATTCCTATTTTCATTGCCTGTTTATATATATTCACAAACTTATTCTCTTCCAGGGTAACTTGGTATATGCTTACACCGCTAGGTAAAAGAAGCATTATTTTGGCTACATCCCGCTTAGTTGAAGCTAACTCATAAACATTATCGATGCCAATTTTGAAAACCTCATATTCCCATACAAGTCTTACTACAGTTTTAAGAGGAGACTCCACAGATTCATATAGTATCCTTCCCCTATCATCTATTATTACAACTGAATAGAATGGTGGATTTGTTTTTGAAAGTGGGCTACCCTTAACTATATCAATTCCCATAACCTTCATAATCTTAAACCAGCTCTAAGATCCTCTACAACTAAGTTTTATATCTAGTATATCCAGACTATATAACATTTCATGATGCCATATTAAGTAGAATTTGATGTAGTGATATGCTTAATAATTCCATCAGGATCGATACCTACTCTAAACCTTCTATTAAAGAATTTGGTTAACTGTATAACGTCTCTTTTTAACACATCTAATGCTCGCGGTTCATCAGCTAGCACATATTGGGGCCAATCAATTACATAAGGTTTTAGATCATTACTATACTGTATCATTATATTATACTCGCTTAGATCACCATGAACTATTCCGGCATATCTATAGGAGTTTTTGATGATATTTATGATCTGTCTAAATATTTCCAATGGGTTGTCAATTCTATTTACTTTATATAAGTTAACTCCATCTATGAATTCTATAACGATTGTGTGAAGGGCGTGCCCGTATAGCCTTGGCACGCCTGGGATACCATGTCTATTCAATATTGTTAGGGCTTCCTTTTCACGCTCGCCAGTAACAATGCTTCTAATTAACCAGGAGCTATCCTCATTTGTAACATATAGTCTTACCTTAGTTATGTGTCTAAAACTTCTCCTACCTATTCTATAAAATTTTATTGCCACAATATCGCCGTTGGATGCTAAGCCTTTAAAGATTATACTCTCTTTGCCTACTCCAATAGAATCACCTAAAGCCTTAATAACATTACTACTTACAAGTCTATGAATAGCAATGCAATCAAGTCCAACAATCTTCAGCCTATATGCATCCATGGACTCATGCTTCTTTACTATACCTAGTTCATTCAATTTGTTAATTCTTGCGATAACCTCCTTTTGGCTCCACAGTCTCCTAAACTTCTTCATAAAATTTTCAACTGGTATGTACTCATATTTTCTAATGTTACTGACCATGTACTCTAAAATTAGCATATCTGAATCTGTTAACCTTCTATACAACTCCCCTAATTTAGCCACAAAATCACCATTCACATACTGATTATAGTATTTAAAAGTTAGGCTTCATTGCATTATCCATTCAGTGGTTTATAGTATTTACAGCACTACTGCTGACTGCAGTATATTCCGTGGCGGCCGCGATTCTCTTCATCCTTCAACGTCTAGAGCGCGGGATTCTTCATCTATAATTTTTACTTTTATCTGACTACTTATAAGCTTTGCATTGTCCAAGTATCATTGAACATATCATCAGCAGGCTGAATTAAGTGAGTGAAGATGTATTAACACTTCTATATGTACATTGGAATTACTTAAGTATGTTTGAGTAGATGGTAGGTAATCAATTTGTTATGCTAGTGCATATTGTATTATTCGAATAATCTCATTTCAGTGTATAGTTTTAAGCCCAGCAGGAGGATTTCTAATATTTCCTACTGGTTAATAGTATAGATATTGTTATAGAAGGTTAGAGGATGTAATCCCAGGAGTATTTATATAGAATCTGAATTTTTAACCTCAAAAACAACGTTCTCCTAATTAGAATTTCATTTCCTACAGCAATCTATATAATGATAGAAAATTATTTTAGCTTGTGTGGATTGCAAATAAATATGGAGATACGTAGTGATGTTAGCCAATGAATTGTTAGAAAGCATAGCAGCACCACGTAGAGGGGTAAAGCCCTCATTTGAGCCTTATCACGTATTAAAAGCTTTAATGATTTTAAAGGAAAGAGAGCCACTGGGTAGGCATATTCTATCAAAACAACTCTCGTTAGGAATTTCGTCTACTAGAACGCTGATGAGAAGACTGAAATTGCATGGCTTAATTAAAATAGACCCAATCGGAGGTTGCATACTTACATCAAAGGGAAAGTTGCTGGCAGATAATATAGCTAGTATCATCAAAAGAATACACAACATTTCAAATCTTGTTGAAGGATCACTCAAACTCGCTAAATATGCATATGCGGCTTTGCTAAGCAATTACAAGGATGGCATAATTTCTATGGGTATATCAAATGTTCGAGATATTCTGATATCTAATGGAGCAAAAGCAGCTTTAATCATATTTATAGATGAGCACCATGTATTCTTACCACCGGATGATAAATTAAATGAGAAGGCATATCCAATACTGGCAACTATAGCCAGTTATATGAGAGCATCATACAGCGATGTCATCCTGATTTCATATTCAGATAACGTTGTAGTTGCTGAGTCCTCACTTTATAGTGGACTAATCAGTATAGTTTTACAGAATATTACTATTTAAAGAGTGCTGTCCACAACTCTTATAAAACCCAAAGATCGTCATTTAGAAATGATGCACTATGAGTGTAGACAGCTTAGGAAGTAGATGTTCTAGGATAACGGGATTTTATAATATACCGCTCGAAGAACGTTTAAAAATTGTTAAAGAATGGGCACAGCTCTCAGATGACGAGGTTGCTACACTGTTAAATTTTGGTAATTTAGGTAGAAAGACCGCTGAAACCATGATTGAAAATGTTATAGGAGCCATGTCATATCCTTTTGCTATAGCTGTTAATTTTAGGATTAACAGTAGAGATTACCTGGTTCCTATGGTTTTGGAGGAGCCGAGTGTAGTAGCAGCAGCAAGTAATGCGGCGAGAATGCTTAGGGAGAATGGTGGTATAGAGGCAGAGGCTGCTAGACAAATTATGATAGGACAAGTTTATATGATGAAGGTGCCATCACCACATTATGCATCAATGAAGATTCTAAGACACAAATATGAATTGCTTGATATTGCGAATTCAACCAACAAAACCCTTGTGAGTATGGGGGGTGGTGCAAAGGATGTTGAGGTAAGGGTGATTGAGACGAGACGCGGACCTGCCCTTGCTATAAATCTGATGGTTGATGTTGTTGACGCTATGGGCGCCAATACCGTGAACACTATGGCTGAAGCCATAGCACCCTACCTCGAAAAACTGGTCGGTGGTGAAGCCAGATTGCGTATAGTCTCTAACTACGCTATATATAGAGTTGCACGGGCATGGGTGAGAATATCCCCCGAAAGCATTGGAGGAAGAGATGTTGCCGAAAAAATCGTTGATGCAAGTGCAATTGCTGAAGCGGATCCATTTAGAGCTGTGACACATAATAAAGGAGTACTAAATGGTATAATAGCAATAGCTCTAGCGACCGCTCAAGACCATCGGGCTATAGAAGCAGGGGCGCATGCGTATGCGTCGCGTGATGGTATATATAAACCCCTTAGTAGGTGGGATCTAGATTCAGAGGGTTATTTGGTAGGATTTCTAGAAATACCGCTACAAGTTGGTGTTGTAGGAGGGTCGGTTAAGACGCACCCGGTAGCACAAATAGCACTGAAAATCATGGGTGTAAAAACAGCTAGAGAGTTGGCGGAGATTATGGCAGCTGTAGGATTGGCGCAGAACTTTGCTGCACTACGAGCTTTGGTCACTACAGGAATACAGAGTGGGCATATGAAGCTCCATGCAAGAAACCTGGCTATCCTTGCAGGAGCGAAGGGTGAACTGGTAGACATCATTACAGAGCAAATGATTAAGAATGGAAAAATAAGCTTCGATTACGCCGTGCAACTCCTAAAAAACTACGAGAGGACTTCCACATGATATTTTCATTTTAATACGTACATTAGATTTTAAAACACAATCGCTGTGTCGTGAAGATGTCCGTATTATAATGATAACTAGTCCATCAGGATAGGCTGTTCTAACGGCCAAAATATTCAGTTAATTAGTATAGCTAAGAGAAATGCATCTAAAGATTGATCACACCTATAATAATTCCATCATCAAGAATTGAAATAGTAATACCAAAGATAGCATAGCCAAGATTTTCTCAACTAATGTACGCAAGGCTGTGTTTCTAATCTTTAATGTCACTATGCTGAAGCCTGTGAAGAAGTGGAGCAGGGTAAGTGTTATCAATAACCATCTCAATTCGACTGAGGAATGTAGTAGCAAACAACTCTTATACTTAAGTAAACCAAAGGTTAATAAACTTACAATCTTTTCGTTAATTATACAGTATCCTGTTAAAATGTAGATGTACCATAGTATTGCTAGGGGTACTGAAGTTACTTCTAGCACCGCTCTATAATATCTATACCTCTTCTTCATTAATATCACTTAGGGGTGTGGCGGGCCCGCCGGGATTTGAACCCGGGACCTCCGCCCAGCGTTTTGGTCTACGGGTTAAAAGCCCGCCGCTCTACCGGGCTGAGCTACGGGCCCACATTGTAGTGCATTCCTTATTTGTTAATCTAATCTTAGTCAACAATATAAGCTTTTGATCTGATATTCTGGAAAATTGATTATTTGGTCACCTAACACATTTTAGGTAGAACGGTAAACAAATTCACTAGCATTGAGTATGACAACGTTATTACTGAACTGAATTCCATTAAGTGTAATTTAAATGTTTGCTTATGGCGATAAAAAGTCTTCAACTCTTGGTAGTTCTGACTTTACTCCCTTTCTCTGCCTCAATTTTCTGACGATGTCTACCAATAGCGAATCTGGCACTACTGCCCATCTACTAAATTCAGTACCCCAAAATGCCTTTCCCGCACTAGCACTCCTTAGCTCATTTGCTAAATCTAGCGATTCAGCTACCGGTACCTCCGCCAGCATTTTGACGAGATTACCAATCATATGCACAACATTTATTATTCTGCCCCTTCTCTTAGTTATTATAGCCGAAATAGGTCCTAGGTAATCTATTGGAAACTTTATTTCTAACTTCTGTATCGGTTCGAGTAGTGTCGGTCTTGAAGATAATATAGCAGCATATATTGGATTTCTAACTGCCGGATATATTTGTGCAGGACCTCTATGTGCAGGATCCTCATGAATTACTGCGTCGTGCAGTACTACTTTTAGACCCCTAACAGGTTCTAGAGCCAGGGGACCTTCTCTCATAGCGAGCCTAAATCCCTGTACTATAGTATCCCTAACTTCTCTTAGGTACTGAATGCCGGAGGTTCTATCAATTAGAACATTTATATTTTCATCTATTGCCCATATCCTTCTAGCCTCATCGTGGTCCCAAGCAGCCTCATCTCTAAGTATTTTAGCCCGCTTATGTGCATCCATATCTTCTGTTATAATACCCTGTTGAATTAGCTTGATTGTTTCCTCGTTAAGAGGCTCGACACTTATATAGAATCTATTGTGTCTGTTAGGCGACTTTCCTTCGAATACCGTACTTTTATCTCTTACGGTTTCTCTATAAACAACTGTTGGTTGAGTAGTCTCAACGTCTAAACCAAATCTCTCTCTAAGTAGTGTGAGTACGATCTCTAGGTGTAAATGCCCCATGCCAGACACTAAATACTCTCCGGTTTCCTCATTTATTTTTACAATGAGGTTGGGATCTTCAATGCTCATCTTCTTGAGAGCATCCATCAATTTTGTTAAATCAGTAGTCTTTTTGGGCTCTATTGCCATTGTTACTACGGGTTCCGAAACGTATCTCAACCTCTCAAAGGGCACCATAACATCCCTTATCTTAGTATCTACAATGGTTTCTCCTGCTCTAGCTAGATCAGGACCCAGTAATGCTGCTACATTACCAGCGGGTATTCTATCAACCACTTCTCGATACGGACCCATATATAGTCCTACTTGCAACACTTTCTGAATGGATTTAGCATTCATTAAATAGATCTCTTGTCCACTATATACACTGCCTGAAAATAATCTTCCTGTTGCGACGAAACCTGCGTGGGGATCCCAACGCATATCGCATACAAAGAATATTAGTGGACCGTCTGGGTTGGCCTCCATCATTGCTTTACCTATGTCCGTATTTATTTCCCCTCTCCATAACTTAGGAATCCTGTAATACTGCGCCTCTTTAGGATTTGGAACAAATTTTACAACCATATCTAGTAACGCTTCATGTAATGGTATTTTTTTCTTCAGATCTTCAATAACATCCTTATTACCTCTAGAATAAGCCTCAATAAGATCGTCTATTTTAACACCCTTTCTACGACTCATAGGTACTGTTAGTCCTATAGCATCTCTAGCGCTACCAAACGCTACCATACCCTGCGCTGGATCCAGTATCCACTTCTTTTTGAATTCAGGCTCTGCGTATGTTTCAATTAAATTATTTATTTCCCTTATTATTTCTATAAATCTCTGCTTTATCTCATCAGAACCCATCCGCAGTTCCTTAATCAGTCTATCCACTTTATTTATGAATAGTAATGGTCTAATTCTCTCTTCTAAAGCTTGTCTCAATACGGTCTCTGTCTGTGTCATAACTCCCTCTACTGCATCAACAACGACTATAGCGCCATCAATCATTCTAAGACTTCTTGTGACTTTACCTGTGAAGTCTACATGGCCTGGAGTATCTACCAGGTTTATTACATATGGTCTTCCCTCGTATTCGTGGTATAGGCTGATATTGGCAGCCTTTACGGTCATCTGCCGCCTTTGCTCTACATCTAGAAAATCCATAGCAAGCACTTGTCCTGCTAGTCTTGGGGAAATGATACCAGCAGCAGCTAGTAGACTGTCTGTGGTGGTAGTTTTTCCATGATCGACATGGGCAATAATTCCAACATTTCTAATCTGCTCTATGCTGTTCATGATCTTCAATACTTGATCTACAGTTTTTACATACCTCATCCTTCACAAACCTTGGTAGAACTACTGTAACTTGCTAGCTTATTAATTTATTGGGTGATGTTATCCTCACTCTTCTCCTCCTTTTTTATATAATCTATTATATGCTTATTCCTATTGATTTCGTAGAATTTAGTAGTAGGCGAATTCATAATTTGGTATATCTCAGCAGCCTTCTTCTCGCTAAGCCCTTCAATTCTAGATAGCTCTGATATGGAGGCATTGCAGAAATTTCGAAGGGTCTGAAATTTTTCAGCAATTCTACGAGCTATCTTAGGACCTATGTGAGGAAAGCATTGAAGGATAAATAATTGCCATTCACGGACATCATCTTTAGCATCTTTTAAAGCGGGTCTTGATGGTGTGAATGATTTCTCACGTACTTTTTGCTGATACAGAGCAATTCTTTTTATTATTTCGGCTGTCTCCTCCTCATCCTTAGAGTGAACGAATATTATATTCATTCCAATACCTAGAGATACGTAGGCACCAAGTACAGAGTTTCTATGCACTCTGGTAAACTTTTGCACATCTTCAAATCTTCCTTCTATTATCATTACTGGTTTTTCAAATGCTTCAGCAATCCTTCTAGCTTGATCAAATAGCCTTCCATCAACCAACGATTTTGAAAAATCAGCTACGGTTTTTCGCTCTATGCCTATTGTATTAGAAATTACATAGTCACCTACACTAAGCTGCTTGAAAAGCACAGTAACACCTTTTGATTTAAGAAACCCGGGTACGCGCGATTTCTTTTCACGTTCATCAACATAAACTACAACCATGGTAGATTCACCCCACTCTATTCTCCACGAATTCAACGAGATTATTGCCCGATATTCTGTTCAAAATTTTTATAATTTCAGCAATGACAGTTTCTACATTAAACGTTCTCAAGACCGCACCTCCCGCTCCTTTATGACCTCCTCCTCCACCTCCAAACAAATCAGTCAATTTTTTAATAATATTTTCATAGACATCTAGTTTCACATCTTCTATGAGATTTTCGCGAGCTCTATAGATTATTCTTAATATCTTCAATGATTCATCCGTATTAATTATAAATGCAATATCATAGCCAATTGTAATTAGTGTACTAGCGCAGTCCGATTCATAGGCCCCTACTTCAGAAATTGCAATATAAATCTCCTTATTATTAATGGTGGCCTTAAATCCTCTATGTCTAAGCAAGCACTTAATTCTAGCTATTCTACTATATACGGGTTTTACATTCTCTACAAGTTTAATTGTTTCAGCATATTGCACCCCTCTTTCGATCATCTCATTAACATACTTAAATGTATTCGATGATATTCTTTGAAATCTCTTAGTATCCCATATAATTCCTGCTAAAAGAATTTTGAGAAAATCAGATTCGACTTTAACATTGAATTCATTTATAAATCTATACACTATTTCAGCCGTGGAAGAAGCTGCTGGATCCACGAGGTAAATCACCTCACTATTGGTAAACAAATCTGTTTCATAATTATGGATACTGTGATGGTCGAGTATGGCAATCGTTTTACAAGTTTTGAGTATTTGTTTTGCGTATCTCAGATGCTCAGTGGAAGCTACATCAACCAATATGCACAGATCTTCTATTCTTGTTTCTACTTGTTGGAATCTTTTTACAGCTTCTATTCTTATATTCATCTCAATGCAGAGACGAGCTAGATCTTTACATTCACCACCTATACCATCAGATACCACAATTCTCACATTCGCTACAGGGTTGATCTTGTTTACGAGATATGCTAAAACACATGCAGAACCCAGAGCATCTGGATCAGCATTGCTATGCGGTAAAATGGTCACATTCTTAGATGTGAGGATTGCTCTCCTCACTCTTTCTTGCAAATTGTTTAAGGTATACCCTCGCTCTACTGAATGCATGATCTATCACTTTGTCAACGATATTGCACAGATTTATTTTTCTATGCAAGTGCGCCTTTACATCTAAATCTATTGTTATTCGAACTTCTCTATCTACTTCGATGCCTATCGTAATAATATACTCATCGGTTCTGAGTCCGAGTATTTCATCAAGTTCATTCCTTATGCTCTCCTCAACAATTCTTATAAGTTCAGTGATGCTTTCTTCATTGCTAAAAAACTCTAGATTCAGACCCATTAGCTTTCCAGATCTCCTTATTCTATCCATCTAAAACACTGTAATTAAATGAGTGTTTAGCTATGTCTTTTTGTACACCGATGACATGTATTGACTGAGTTTCGATTGGACATCAGATAGTTGCTGCCTAATTAGTGACTCTTGCCTACCCAGTGTTTTTAATCTAAGTTCAAGGAGTTCTTTACGTTCGGACAGCTCTCTTTCAGCATCATTTTTATTCACCTTAATTAGCAGGTGGCCAGCGCTTCTGTATAAGTCTATATCATTTGGCACATTCTTTAGTATTTCTAATGCTCTATTAATTTCCCGAAGCTCTTGTTCGATAACGCTTCTTTCAGCTAAAACTTGATTGAGTTGAGCTTGTAATTGTTGGTATTTAATTACCTGTTGTTGGAGTTCGGGAGGTAAGGACTCAGCCATATTTACACCACAGTTCTGAATTTAGGTGACGATGTTATTAAGTCTCAATGCTGCTTAATTCTATTAACTGTGTCGATAGTCCTTTCAATTGAGTTTATCAAGTATAAATACGAGTTCACTATAGCTCTGATACGACTTAGGCTATCGGTATTTACGTACATTTTTAGACATCTCTTATCATCAATCAATTCAATTTTTGCTTCGATAGAACTTTCTACAGGGTTTGCAACCTCAGCTGCAATGCTCCTTTCAATAATATTTAATAGGAGTTTTTCGTATACTGTTTCATGACACAGTGTTATTTCTGCGTGATAGTTTTTGTCGGGCAAATTTTAAGCACCAAACCTTTAGGTTCTCCTTTACAGTTGCTAAAGGATAGTTCATATGCATTGTTTAGCATCTTTATATGGGCTTCTAATATACTTCTGCTTCGGCACAAACTCATAGATGAAACTATATTAATATTGAAGCATCTAAGTATGCATGCAAGGAAATGTTCGTCAATACTGATTTCAATTAACTTACCTCCTATAAATATTATTTCGTCATACGTTAGATCACGCTCATAATTTTCAATTATTTTGTATCCACAGACTTTAATGGTGCAAATCTTGTTTAATTTAAGGGCAGCGTCATCAATCGAGTACAAATCTATATAGCCCGGATTACCACTTCTATTCCTAATGATGATAATATTTTTCACATCTAGATCTACAGCTTGGAGCAGCAAAGCATTCATTGTATACTTGCCTCTGGTCACTCTTATAGAGTCAGGTACTATTTGAGAAAGCATTTTTACGAATCTCCTTGTGGACCTGGTAGGTCTATGAGAGGTTGTTATGAGTGTTTTTAACAATTTTAGAACCAACCCGTTGAATGTAAATAAATAGTTATGCAATCGGTTAAATATAAATCGCGCAGCTAAGCGTATTCGCGCACCATCATTCACTTTTCAATGGTCCACGGGGTGTAGGCAGCACCAGCCCATTTAGAGTTGCATTTTGGGCATTTCCATATTCCAAATGCTATTCTATACATTTTAGTGACACTTCCACAATAGGGGCACTGGTATTCGGCGTACCTTCTCTCCATAACCTCCTTCCACTTCTTTCTGATACTAGCACCATATCTAGCTCTGAATCTACCGGCTATACCTACAACTCTAGTTCTGCCCATTGACGTTCACCAAGCGATGTTAGTCTTCAGTTTCCTAATAAATAGATGATGTTTCTTAAAAGCTTTATTCTTATTTAGTGGCTTCTACTAGTTTCTTGAGCAATTCTATTATTTCTTTACCTTTATTTAGTGCAACTTCCAATGCTTTTTCAATTTCATCTACGCTAAAGACTCCCATCCCTCTCTTCTGGATACCCACCACATGATTGTCTTCACTTATAGAGAATGTTATACTACCGGATGCTATAGCTTCCTCTTCACCTGTTGGATCGATCACCATATAATCACCTACTTTGTTTATGGTGACCGCAACAACATATCTGTTAATTGTCAAGGGTGCAAGCTTCTTACTCCTGTCAACCTTTATGATACCGGTTGCCTGGTCAACCTCGTAATGTGGTATGTAAGTTGTTGCAAGGGCTGCCATTGAGGCCAACATAGATGCGTCGATAAGATTTCCATCGTAGTCTAGCACATATACGTCTAGCCATAAGGACCACACTTTTTTACCGGGCAGTATAACTAGCTTATCTAGGGCTATAGCCTTAGACTCTCGAAGAGATCTATCTATAATTCTTGCCAACTCTATAGCATTTTCATCAGGTGGACCAGGTTCGTATACAGGGGATGCTGCAGGTATGTATTCAGCATTTACTATCAGTACCCCTTCATCGGGATTGTCTGGGAACGGTTGACCAATTTCTAGCTTTATACCGGCTAAGATTTGAGTGTTTCCTAGTTTTAATAGTACAGAGGCGTCAGCATTTGGAGCAACATTATGAACTATGTTTATCTGTCTGTATTCCATTATAGGTCTTCTATCTACGTGAAAGCCTTTAGATACAACGTTTAGAATAGCACTATATTTTATTTTTGGTACTAGAAATGTTTCAGGTGTTGATGACATCTACATTCACCGCGATTACTCTTCAACTGTAAGATACCTTTTTCTGAGAGCTTCTTTCTGTAGTTCATATATTTTACTTATACTGTTTATAGCTAGTGATAAGGCCTTCTTAAAATCCTCGGGTGTCAGTACTCCATTCAATTGCAACATTGTTACTTTTCCTAGAGATGGCATTATAGCTATTGGCATATCTGCTTCACCATTCATATCTTCTATTCCATTTAAATCGACCACCAGCATCCCATCTAATTTCCCAATAGCAACCGCCGCAACAAGATCCAACATAGGAATCCCGGCGTCTGCTAATGCTACCGCAGCAGCCGTTATACCTGCAGTTCTTGTTCCACCATCTGCGTTAATCACCTCTATGAACATATCTATAGCAGTGCGTGGGTATTGATTGCTTAGGATTGCAGGTTCAAGCGCTTCACGTATAACTTTAGAAAGCTCTATTTCACGCCGACTTGGTGCAGGGCTTTTTCTTTCACTTGATGTCGAGAATGACAGCATTCTGTATCTACATCTAATAATAGCTCTATCAGCTAGCTCTTCATGCCTTGGTACAACCTCTCGAGGGCCATATACAGCAGCTAGCACCCTTGTATTACCATACTCAACTATTGCCGAGCCATCAGCATTTTTAAGCACTCCTATATCAATTTTTATTGGTCTCAGCTCTTCTGGTAGTCTTCCATCAATTCTTCTTCCATCTTCAGATATAAGCCTAACTTTATTTGATTTCATATCTTATTAAACCCCGTTTTACCTTCTCTTCAACAATAAAATCTTTAATTCTTTCGGTAAGCCCTGTTGTGTGCGCCTCACTATCAATTTTTTTAATTGCTAGGATAGCTATATACTCTAATTCAAGATTTGGACATCTGAGTAGTATTCTGCCATTATTACCAACAAATATTTCACATTTCGTCTGGTCTATTAGCATGTTCAGCATAGATTTCTTTTTACCTATAACTCTAGCAACTTTACACGGCTCAATTTCTATTAATGAACCATTAGTTATCTTTCCAAGGCCTTTATCTTGAATAGTTAACACTACCCCCCTAGATCTTTCAAATTGTGCTACTTTAGCGAGAACGGCATCCCCTATGTCAAGGTATTTCCTTATATTTTCAATTGTAGGATTAAAGTTTTTTCCAATATAATCATACGCATATAGCATAGCAGAATACGGAGAGTTTATATCTATAGTCCATGAAGAGAGTGAAACGTCGGTTACTATTCCAATGACATTATCCCCCTCTTTCGGTATGTATCTTCCCTTAAGCGGTATCATTTTCAATTTTTTCTTGTTATCTACAACTTCAACATCAATTAGTGCTGTGATGGTGGAAGTATAGGTGTTCTCGCTCTTTTTGTATAGATAGGCTGAGCCCTCTATTACAGTGTTCTGATCTAATGTGATGGAATCGCCTGGAATCACTAGAATTCTTCTTTCTTTTAACTCAGAGATCTCATACAATGTTCAACACCTTTACGTTTGCCTTTCCCTTTGTTAACGTGTTTATTCGTTCAATCAATTCGTTTTGTAAACCTGCAGGTATTTCGAGTTCAACGAGAAGTGAGCCGTCCGCGAGCCACACGTTCTTCCTGACTTCACCTAACCTTAGTATCTGACCAGCTACCTTATGCCCAAACTCAGGAGGTATTATTACCTGCATCAAGGCTTTAGCAATTTTGATGGGTAGCACCCTTGATATTGCTTTAACGATACTGGGCACTTGTTCTTCAACTGATTTATAGAGATCTATACCCACTCTAACCTCATCTATAGCCTTTTCAATACGCGTGGGAGGTATGGGAGTCCTAGTTTTAGGGTCTACTGCAGATCTTGAGATGTAGTATATTATTTGCTTTTTCTTCATTTCAAGAAGTTCTCTTCTCTGATCGGCAGTTAACTGAAGTTCACCATTCTTAATTATCTCAATTGCAATTTTATACATATCGTCAGTTCTAAAAGTATCAATAAGTTCGTTGGGCGATGCTTTCAATCCCTTTTTAATATCTTTGTATATGTAGTCGCTGACAATTATATCCTCTACTTGTAGGGCTTCCCCTTCTCTGAATCTATAAGCCCTCTCGGGTTCTACGAGAATCTCAAACTTCTTCCCCTTGACAATCATTCTAGCAATAACGTACTCCTTTTTACTCACGTGGTGACACCTGCCTTCTCTAGGAAAGTTAGCACCTCTTCAGCTAACGCCTTCCTAAATACTTTCGTACTTACATCTATGAGGCCTATTTCTACTCTTTCAGGTTTCAATGGTTCTTCTAATGCAGCTCTAAGAGCTCTCAATCCCAGTACTATCAATTCTTCCACCGTCAAATTGCTGCTATAGTGTTTCTCAAGATAGCTTAAAACAGCTTGCTCACCAGCTCCGGCAGCTACGCCATTATATCTGAAGTACAGCCCGCTTGGCTCGGTTTTTACAAGTTCTATGCCTTTCTTATCTATACCTCCGAATATTAGTGAAACACCAAATGGTCTTACACCTCCCTGTTGAGTGTATGCCTGCTTTATGTCACATATAGTTCTAGCTAGAAATTCGATATCTATTGGTTCATCGAATGTTAATTTATGTCTTACAGCTATCAATCTTGCGTAGTCTATGAGCACCCTACCATCATGGCCGAGACCTGAAAAGGTTGCTCCGATATGGGAGTCGACTATAAATACCTTCTCTAGATTGGAGACATCATGCAATGGTGCAACCTTCCTTCTTTCAGCAATGAGCACAATACCGTGTTCTGACCTTAGTCCTAACGACGTCCATCCTCTCCTAACAGCCTCTGCAGCGTACTCTACTTGATACAATTTTCCATCAGGTGAAAATATTGTTAATGCTCTATCATAGCCCATTGCAGCAGGCATGAACGACATAGTTTAACCACCTATCTACATTAAGTAGAGTGCAGAATCGCATTAAAAAGCAGTTTTCAAAATAGTAACTCGCCATGCCACAGCTCAGCGGGTAGTCCACATTTAATCATCAGATGCACCTTCTTCATACTTAGCCGAGGGAATCATCATCCACTGTTACAGCGTCCAATCGGTTTCAATTACCCCTATCTAATATTTATTTTATTTCTATCTACTTTCCAACTTAACCATGTTGTAATTGACTAGACACTCAAAATGACTATTAGGGGGCACATATAGTCTACTCCTCGTAATAGAGATCTGGCTATGATTTTGCATCGAGCTTGATATATTTATTGACCAACTCCTGGCGCTACACACTTTACCCTTTAGATTTTCCAAAACCGCATCACCTAGGCTTAAAACATTATAGAAATACTTTGAGAACCAGGGCTCAACTCTATCGTAATATGTATTACGAATGTGGTACTAATCAAATTTGATGTTATGAATGTAAAGAAGAGAATTGTCGTCGTTTTAAGATACTAGATGACTACTAGAAATTGGATAGGTTCGTAGTATACCGAACACGAAGTTTAATTACCCTTCTAACATGAAGTATGTTTAGGTTGGGTGAATATAATCGTGAGCGTCCGTGACGTCCTTGAAAGTGTTATTAAGCGCATAACTGTATTTAAGAATAAAGATGCTCTGTATCCCGAATTTATACCACCTATTCTTCCTCATAGAGAGACACATATTAAGCAATTAGCTGAAATCTTTAAGTCACTGATTACATATCCAGGTTCTGCGTCACTAAGAGCGATGCTTGTTGGAGGTGTTGGTGTAGGGAAAACCGTTACTGCAAGAGTTTTTGGCAATGAAATTAAACATTTAGCAAAAGAGCAGAGCATTGATTTAAGATATGTGCACGTTAATTGTCACAGGGACAGAACTTTATACGAGGTAATCTCTGAGATCATTAGGCAGCTGGCTATACCAATACCATTGAGAGGGCTGTCACCTCGGGAAATGATGATCGCATTGCTAAGCTATATAGAAAAACACAACATATATACCCTTATTACACTTGACGAGTTTGACTACTTCATTCATACAGCTGGAAACGATTCTGTCTACTTCTTGGTGCGACTATATGATGAATATCCTGATGTTAAAAAAAGATTGAACTTCATATTTATAGCGAGAGACATTACAGCACTAAGTACACTAGACCCTACAACAGAGAGCTACATTCTTAAACATCTGATTAAATTTGAACAATATAAAGCTAGGGAGCTATACGACATCCTCATTCAGAGGAGAGACCTAGCATTCTATGAAGGTACAGTAGATGATGAAGTGATAAGGTTCATAGCAGGTAATGAAGGTGTCGATAAGGGGGGTGAAGGAAATGCTAGATCTGCTATCGAGGTACTGCTACTTGCGGGAGAAGCAGCAGAGCACGAGGGTTCACATAAAGTTTCATTAGAGCATGTGAGAAAAGCGCTAAGTGTAACACACCCAGATATAATAAAGGTGTCTGATGAGCTCAACTTTCTACAGATTCACGAGCTCTTATTAATAAAAGCATTGATTAGAACTCTTAGGGCCAGAGCGGCTCCCTTTGTAAGAATAGGTGATGTGGAGGAAGAGTACAGATACATATGTCAATTACACAACATTAAACCTAGGAAACATACGCAGATATATGAGTATGTTAATAATCTTAAACACATGAACATAGTAAACGCTAAACTTTCTGGAAAAGGCCTGAGAGGACGTACTACACTACTTTCAATAGTTGCACCTCTAGATGCTCTTGAGAAACGTATAGATGAGTTGATCAATAAAAAATTAAATACTAATAGAGACACCCTTTAAATGGTATAATAACAGGGAGTGGTTTTTGTACAGCTATATTAGTGAGCTTCAAGATCTCTATGTAGCTAACAAATTAATGAAAATAAAGAGTAGAGCATATATTATCGGAAAACCATGCGTGTGGGCCATAGTAGCACTACTCAGCTCAACAAAAGATAAAACTCTCAATATAACCTCGATAGTATCTAATTTAAACAGCAATTATTCAACTATAACACGGTGCATTGAGTATATGAGGATATTTGATATAGTTCATGAGGTAAGACTCGGAAGACTTAGATTGATACAGCTCAATTGTAATAATGAAGTCGTCAAAGCTATGCTAGATATACTGAATAATGTCACCACGCTCTAGCACTATCTCTTCTTCGAGAATGCAAGTAAATCCCTTTCTTTTTTGGAATCCTTATTTAAATTGTCTACCTCTTTTTTGTGCATTTCATTATTTTCTACTGGTTTAGAGTGTTTGGATTGATAATATAATAGCATGTTCTTCTTCAACTCTCTATAGTATTCCAAAATGGTACTTTTATTGGTGCCTGCAAGATATTCTATCATTCTTTCGGTGAACCCCAGGCCTAGAGCAATCTTTGCTGCTTTTAAAGGATTCGTAGAGAAGATTGTTTTCAGAAGGGGTATGATTTCGCTTTTAGCTATAGATGTAGATACATGAAGGTGTTGGGCCAGCGTTTGTGCAAGATCATCTCTAATACTTCTTACTTCTTTTAATCCACTTGCTTTCAAAATTCTTTGAGGGAAGTTGTATTTGACCCACCTATACTTATCTTTACTATTGTTTTTTGCTGATAGTGCTACACCCGCAGTCATTAGGTCTATTGCATATGAGAGTAAGTCCCAGTCGCCAGTTTTTACTATTCTTCCCATATACAGGTCTGCTCTACTTAGAGAATCAAAGGCTCTGGCTAAATCTTCAAGGTCGGTGTACTGTAGTGGTATATTTTCTTCTAACCACATTTTTAGTTGCTCGTAATCTAGCTGTGTCTGATTAGTAACAGCCTTGGCCTGCCATGCGTAGTTTGCCGAGAATATGCTTCGTAACGTTTCAAAAGGATCTTTCTCCTTGTCACGAGGTCTTAGAAGTAGCTTGGTCCGTTCCAACGTCACCTCCGATGATCCTTCACCAACTGACTGTAAATCGTTTATGGCAGCCCTTAGATCTCCCTCAGATCGTTCTATTATATAGTTTATTGCATCCTCGCTACATACTATTTTCTCAGCCTTACATATCTTCATAAGCAAACCTCTCATATCTGTTTTTGTTAGTTTTCTAAACTGAACAAACTCTGCCAGATTCCTTAGAATTCTCAGGTTTTGATCCCATGGATTATTAGCTGTCATGATGACTGGTATATTGGTTTTTTCTATTAATTCTTGAATGGCCTCCAAAGCCCCCTCATCTTCCCTTACTGAAATACCATCGATTTCATCAAGTAATACTATCTTCTTACTAAATCCAAAGAGGCTGTGTGATGTAGATGCCTTTAATGCTATTCTTTCAATATCTGTTTTTCTCCTGAAATCGCTTGCATTCATTTCTATAAGTTCGTAGACATACTCATTAGCTATGGCTTCCACAAGCGATGTTTTTCCACAGCCAGGTGGTCCGTATAGCAAAAGAGCTTTCTTTGACACGTTAGGCCATTTACTAAGCCATTCAACTATTTTAGCTTTAGCCTCTTCCTGATTCACTACCTCCATTAAATTTTTAGGCCTGTACTTCACAGTCCACGGGATCCTCCGTTCATAATTCAATACCTAACACCTCATTGTTGATGAATATCTTAACCCACCTTTCTGCCGAGTATTGCAATTCTAGCTAGTAAAGCTGTAAGCTGGATCTCATCATCAGCGCCTTCTATCATCCTAAAGTGGATTTCCCCAATGTATTCAGCCAGTATTACTCTAGTTTCTTCCGGAAGCTTTATGTCAGCTGAGAATATCTCACGATGCATTTGCTTAACAACGTCTACACCACTTAGACCATATACAATCATTAAATTCATCAACTTATCCCTGGCTTCAATAAATTTGCCTGACAAAGCAAGATTTAGTACCTCTCTGATCTCTCTTGGATGAGCTAGGCCTATAACCTTATACACATTGGCAACACTTACCTCTCCCAATGCTGAAGTTGATTGAAGGATATTTATTGCCTTCCTCATATCACCCCCGCTAATCTCATATATTACTTCTAAGCTATCATCTAAGCATTTAATATTCTCCTGGCTGCAGATCCAGTGCAGTCTTCCCACAACTTCATCTTTTTTCAATGGAGTGAATCTAAATGAGGCGCACCTGGATTGTATGGGGTCTATGATTTTACTTGGATAATTTGCAATCAGTATAAACCTAGTAGTTTCAACGTAAATTTCCATTATTCTTCTCAGTGCTTGTTGAGCATCAGCGGTCATGTTATCTGCCTCATCCAATATTATTATCTTAAATGGTATATCCCCGGGCAGCTTACTTCGTGCAAACTCCTTAACTTTATTTCTTATTACGGTGATACCCCTCTCGTCGCTAGCGTTAAGTTCTAGTACGTATCTCCTCCATTCATTGCCATAAAGATCGTAGGCTAAGGCTAGAGCTGCAGTAGTTTTCCCAGTACCCGGGGGTCCAGCAAAGAGAAGGTGGGGCATGCTCTTTTCTTCTACGAATTTTAACAACCTTCTAACAATCTCCTCCTGATTCACTATATCTTTTAATGATCTCGGCCTGTACTTCTCAGCCCATAGTAGCTCTATAAATTTCTCACTCAAGGTACCACCTAATTTCCTATCTTTACCTAATTTTTATATAAGACTAAGAGCCTTTCGCTTGCACTTTTATCAACCAAATCCAATTTATAGTAGGCCTTAGGCTGTAACTATTTTAAACTTCTATCTAAAAATACTATAACTGTAACACAGTGTTAATCAGGTGGGTGCATGTCGCTTATTGATATAGAATTGCTTGAACTCCTATACACTCTAATACCTGTAAGAACTATGGTATTGAAACCTATAGGAGAGATGCCCTTACTTACCTCTTCAATTTATAAAGGTTCCGAGGTTATGATCTCTAGATGGTTAGCTGAAATTCTTGAAGAAGAGAATTATGTTGAGATTTTAGATAACACTCTCACATCTCAGGATTTAGCTAAGTTACGTTTTATGCATACCCAACAGAGAGGTCGTCTGCTAAAACTCGATGAATATTTCTTTACTAAGGCGAGGATAGCTATAGAAGCGTTAGAATCAGAGGCGAAAAAGGTTAGCGATATAGTTCTGCTAAAGTCTGTGGAGAGGATGAAGGAAGACTTCACTGAAATTGCTAATATAAGGCTGTCTGCAATTTTAAAAGCCATACAGTTGAAAGGTGTTGACACAGTAGAAAAAGAATTGTCAATCGAGGAGAGAGTTCTTATAAACAGATTTAGAAAGATATTATTCTGCTGGCTACAAAAATTTGTTGAGTTAAGGTAAAACTGAATGTCCAGCGGTACCACTGATGCAGTATTGCTGCACGACTATCTTACTGAGATAGAAGATTTTCTATCAAACTATAGAGATGGTTCTGGAAGGCAGAAGTATAGGGAACTAGTAAGGAGGATGATACTGGAGGATAGATATGATATTGAAATTAGTTTCATAGATATTGTTAATTATAATCCAAAATTAGCTGAAGAGTACATAGTTAAGGATCCCGAAGCAGCTATAGCAAAATTTGCGGAAGCAGTAAGACACATAATAGAAATAGAGTACCCTGAGCACCTGGATAGAATTCCCAGAATAGTACCACGTTTTAGAGACATACCTCTACTTTATAAAATTAGAGACATAAGAAGTTCATTGATTAGTAGGTTAATAGCGGTTGAAGGTATAGTAGTAAGGGCTACCCCACCAAAGCAAAAAATGACTGAAGCTTTATTTATGCATGAGTGTGGAGGAGAAGCGTATGTACCTGTAGCTGGTGACATTATAGATAAACCTATGATGTGCCCCATATGCCAGAGATCCGGTGGTAGTTGGAGACTTATTGAAGAAAGGTCTAGGTACAGAGATTTTCAGAGAATTGTTATCCAGGAGAAGCCTGAGGAGATGCCTGCAGGTAGAATGCCCAGATCACTAGAGGTTGACGTTTACGATGTTCTCGTTGATGCTGCAAGGCCTGGAGATAGGGTTATTGTAGTTGGTATACTGAAATTAAGGGGTGGTGGTGCCAAAAGAGTTAAAAGTTTGTACGATGTTTTTCTTGAGGCAAACAATGTTGTTGTATCTCAGCGTTTGCTAGAAGAGATAGACATCACTAAGGAGGATGAGGAAAGGATTAGGGAGCTCGCCAAGGATCCCTTAATAAGGAGAAAGATTATAGCCTCTATAGCACCTGCCATACATGGTTTATGGGATTTAAAGGAGGCTATTGCACTACTCCTATTCGGAGGTAATCAAAAGGTGTTACAGGATGGTACTAAAGTACGTGGGGATATACATGTTCTTGTCATAGGCGATCCAGGTACAGCAAAATCACAACTCCTACAATACGTTTCACGTATAGCACCTAGGGCTATTTATACGACTGGCAAAGGCGCTACTGCAGCTGGGTTAACAGCTGCAGTGATAAGGGAAAAGCAGTCCGGAGAGTACTATCTTGAGGCTGGGGCACTCGTACTAGCTGATGGTGGAATTGCATGTATCGATGAGATTGACAAGATGAGAGATGAGGATAGAGTTGCCATACACGAGGCTATGGAGCAGCAGACTATATCCATAGCTAAAGCAGGAATTGTTGCGAGATTGAATGCCAGGACATCAGTTTTAGCCGCTGGTAATCCAAGATACGGAAGATATCTTCCAAGCAGATCCATAACAGAAAACGTGAATCTGCCACCCACAATACTATCGAGATTTGATTTAATATTTGTAATAAAGGATGTTCCAAATCCAGAGAGAGACGCCAGATTAGCACGCCACATTTCAACAGTTCATAGCCTTAGTGAAGCAATCAAACCGTTCATAGATATCGAGACACTACGAAAATACATTGCATTTGCGAGAAAGTATGTCAAACCGACATTGACTGATGAAGCGAGGAGAATGCTGGAGAACTTCTTTATTGAGATGAGGAAGAAAAGTCTTGAAACACCAGAATCCCCAATTACTATAACAGCACGACAGTATGAGGCGCTAATACGTCTTGCTGAAGCCCATAGTAAAATGGCCCTCAAAAATGAGGTGACAGAAGAAGATGCAGCTGAAGCTATAAGGTTGATGAAGAGCATGCTTGAAAGCGTTGGTATAGATGTTGAAAGCGGTGAAATTGATATAGACACCATTATGACAGGGAAACCCAAATCGCAGCGTGAAAAAATGCTTATAATAGAGGAGATAGTACGAAACCTCTCAGCAGCAGAGGGATGCGCTAAGATAAAAAACATTATAGGTAAGACTCGTGAACAGAATATCGATGACAAGTTTGTTGAAGAAGCTTTAAATAAAATGAGAAGAGAGGGCTTAATTTACCAAGTTAAGGAGGGGTGTTTTGCTCCAGTAGCGTGAAATATTAAACGATAATAGTTTTATACCTCTAGATAAAGTAAAATTCACTTTAGTAATTAGAATATTAGATAGGAGTGGAGTTAAGGATGTCAATATGTTACAAGTACGTAATAAAGGTGGGTGACAAGGAAATAGAAATAGATGATAGAATTGTAAAAATATTGAATATATATGCAAAAACAGAAATGAGTTTAGAGAAGATAGCAGAAGAACTTAAACTCAGCGATTGGATGGAGGCGTATGAATTTGTGAAAAAAGTGCCAGCCTGGATCATGTGGACGCCTTCACTAATTTGGAGAAGAGAAATGGAACAGTGCATTACAGCTAAAGAGGTAAAAATAATCAAGATATAATCAGCAGTTTGCAAACCTCCTGTGAATGTAATTGTGAATTAAATAGTTGAATGGGGCCGTCGTCTAGCCTGGCTAGGATGCCAGCCTGGGGTGTACCCTGCCCGGATCGCTGGTGGTCCCGGGTTCAAATCCCGGCGGCCCCACTAATTAATTCCACATTCTGTATTTATAATAAGAATGATAATCAGTAGCTCTAATTGGCGTGCTTTACGAATACTTTATAAGATTTTTGTAAGGTAATACCAAAATAGGTTTATATAAACCTTTTCGCTTCTAGTATAAACCTACTTCTATTAGACAATATATAGTGTTATGCAAAGTGTTACCTATTGGATAACTCTTCTAGCAGGGGCTAAAATAATACTTTCGTCAGAGTGTGCCCCAAATGCCCATAATCTATAAGTGCAGTAAATGTAACAGTATAGTCTATGCATTCATTAGAGCTGGTCAAGACTACTACGGAGTCCCATCACCTTCAGAATTAATAGTTAGAGTTGGAGGTATTTGTCCAAATTGTGGTAGAAATATTGAATCAAAGATAGATTTAAATAGTATCATTATTGCTCTATTCAAATAGCTCAATAATGTTACTAAATATTTTTCTATCGAGAAACTGCTTAATCCATCCTCTAAACTCCGTATCGTAGAGAGGTAGATCATTTATTGATTCTATGCATTTTACAAACCTCAGTGAAGATAAATTAAGACTTCTTACTGCTGAAACGATCACCTCCGATGGTTTATACCTTCGCTTCCTAATGCAGTACAGCACCCCATCTTCTCCAATCCAAGGTCCTACAAGTGCATCCCTATTTTTAATAATAAAGTTAGCTGCTTCACTGACAATATAGCCAGGAGGACCCTTTCTGACTTCGTAATCAATATTACAATTGAGTATCTCGATCAATACTATTGCTTTTTTTAATTCTTTGTTGACCCAAGTACCTATGTAAGTAACTCTACTTTCACGCAGTCTAAGAGCATTCTTAATTATACGCTCTACTCTATTTAATTGACCCCAGATAATATCAGGCACTGGTTTAAGAACTTCAAACTCTATTCCAATCAAACAACTATTGATAGATTCCATTCTCTTCTTTATATGGTTGCTGAGGCTGTCTTCGTCTAAGAATGGCTCCTGCTCCCTACTTAGGAATTTATATGATGGTTTCTCAAGAAAAAGCTTAGCTAACAGTTTAAAGA
This sequence comes from Ignisphaera sp., assembly GCA_025058535.1. Lineage (GTDB taxonomy): Archaea > Thermoproteota > Thermoprotei_A > Sulfolobales > Ignisphaeraceae > Ignisphaera. The sequence continues at coordinate 60,021 of JANXEL010000069.1, forward strand.
GTGAGAAAGTCTTTAGAGACACAGCTGCGGCAGCATTCCTGCGAGGATCAACAGGGTCTACGACTATCATCACATCATTTCTAAACGCCTTTACACACTCCCTCTCGTTCCTATAATAATTTTCAATATCTATACAAGTTTCATATGCTTGCCAACTCTGAGACCCCCTCAGAAGATTTAAGAACGTACCATATGTTAGTATAAGAAGTTCTGTTAGGTAACCGGAGAAACCTTTAACACTTATTTCAGCACCATATAGATTCCATGTCAATAAGAAATGCTTTAGAATTCTAATTTCATTTTTTAAGCTATCATTCAATTTTGAAATAATGTACATGGTATGAAAAGGTGTTCTATCAACAGCTGATATAATCTTAGTTGGCGAAGCTACATTATAAGCAGGGACGATATTGACCTCAACATCACCTACATACGCTGTTACATATGGGTGAGAAGCATACTTAGTAATTAATCTGTACTTGTTTTGAAGGCATCCCAGAACCAGTGGTATAAATACTCCGTCAATCCATTCATTGTTCACTTCAAGTGGTTGAAATAATACAAAAATATCTATATCAACATGTCCCTTAATAAAGGTATCCTTTGCTAGAGAACCTTGTAATGTTATATTAAAACTCTTGTTAACGGTTGATAGACAAATTTCAAGATCTTTTTTAATTGTACTAAATAATTCATATAGGTACTTCCGTTCACTTTCCTCAGGTTTTATCTTTTGAAGAACATCCTTGAGTATATCCTTTATCTCTATCGTCATTATTCTAACCTCAAGTAATGAAGCTGAATATAGCCCACGTCATATTTTTACTGAGAATATGTCTCTATATATTGGTCCTCGTGGTGTTAGTATACTTTGCTTAAGTTTGATTATAGATATTGGTGATACTCCGAATAAGTAATCTTGATACTCAGTATAGAGTTTTTGAAACCTTTCAACATTTTTTAAGCTTCTTACACGTGCTAATGTAATATGTGGTGAAAAACCGTGCTGATCTTTATGAACATCACTCAGTCTCATCTTTACTAGTTCTCTATCTATGAACTCTCTTATTAATGTTAGTTTATCTGCTCCATCTGTTATACCAGCCCATATTACCCTGGGTCTCATCACATTAGGAAATGCACCAATACCTTTTATTGTCACTGAAAAGCTCTTCATAATTGAAGGAATGGATATCAATAGCTTTTTAATTTCTTCTATTGTGTGAGCAGAAATTTCTCCTAAAAATCTCATAGTAATGTGAAGATTCTCGTCTTCAACAGGCTTTATATCCAATCCCAGATTTGCTAAAACGTCCCTAACCTTTATGATATTGATTAACGTATCTCTGTCTTCTATTTCTATTGCAATAAATGCTCGTACACTCATAGGTCTCACTCCCTACTCTATAGATTAGTCTGTCGGAAATTTTTCACTCCTGTGATTAAAAAATAAATGTAACGCTAAAGTCTGCTTATCTTTGGCAAATATTAAGGGATTGTACAAATAAAGTGAAATAGTGTAGTCTGACTTTGAAACAGCCGTTAAACTAGCGCTTAATTATCGTACATGATTAGAATCATTAGACAAATTAATATATCTGTCGATAGAATGACATAATATGTTTGTGAACCAGCTAGCAGCCGGAGTACCTACCTTAATAATGCACACTGTGATTGAATAATTTTAAAGATTATCTTCAGTTATTTCCTCCGGGGGTAGAGGAGCTTCTTTCATACGCTCCTCTACCTCTTCAGCTAAAGCTGATAGAAGTATTCTTATCTCTTTGATGGTAGGTTTCGTTATTTTCTTCACTCCACGTTGACCGGGTAAATAGACAGGTCTGACTATATTAGCCTCTTCAAGACGTTTTACATGCGTACTTATATTTGCCTTGCTTTGATTTAATCTAGAGGCGAGATCCTCTATACCCATATCCTCCTTTAATGCCAATCCTAGAACTCTTAAACGTGTTATGGATGCCAATGCACTTGCAACTCTTTCTATGAATTCTTCGCCAGCTACATACATTGTATCACCTTCTATCCAGATGCCTCTTCTTAACTTGGTCGGTAAAGATTCGTCTTTTTCGCTCCTAAACGTCATAATCACTCCCTACATACTATTACTTGATTATAGATACTAATAAGTATTTTGGTGGCGATTGCACAATTAATGTGCGACGGATAATGCCTGCAGTATGTATTTTCTCAATTCTTTATCGCTGTCAATTATGTACTTCAATTCTCTCACACACATACCTTTTTTAAATTTGCTAGATAAACATCTGCATACAGTTTCATACTCTTTATTCCATTTGAATTCTTTTAGAATATCGCATAAAGCATTAATTGTATCACTTAAACTTTTTCCAATAGCATCTCCATGCACATTCTCTTTCAATTTTAATTGAGTATAAGGTTTATTCTTTTCTTTAAACAACAATTCATTAGCTAATACAATAATTAGGATAAAAGTAGGTGGTATTAGATACAGGGCAGGATTCTCATTAATAAATTCATTAATATATAATAGGAAAGCGAAAAAGTATCTAGTTGGAATGATTAATATTCTGAGAACTTCCTCAGGTTCATAACCCTGTTCTACCAGCTCACTGATCGTGGCTAACCTTACCTTGTATTTTGAGGAATCGACAAATATAATAACATTATCGTTGGAATTACACACTGATGATATAATATACTTTGAGAGGGTAGTGTATGGATTCAAAATCGATTCGTATTCTATTACAGAATTAGTTACTATGGAACCGTCACCTATTACTAGGAATCTTCTATTATATTTAATACACATACCACCAACTACCGTATTGTTAATGAAGGCTATAGGTTTACAGATATTTTCATCATAGATATTTATTGGTGAAACATATGCAAAATAGAGTTGAATTGGTATGTTACCTAGTAATACTTTACCTTGGACAATAGGGTTACCATTAGCATCTCTAATATAGTTATAATTCTTAATAGATATGGGGACATTTAAGTATGATAATAATTCATTAGAATGCGGACCTTCGTCAAGTATAACAACATTATAACCTTTACCATATACTAACTCATGAACAATAAGTTTCTCAATTTGAGTATACCTCTTTTCTGGAGATACTATTAGCAGAACATTGCAAGAGTTCTCATCATATTTTCCCGTCATATATAATGAAAGCCAGCTATCAATGATTTTGGTATTTCCATAAAAACTGTTATACATTCTTACCAATAATGAAGTACCATCCCAATCGCTATTGTAAGGAGAAGCCCCAACATGCTTAATGCCACAACATTGCTTTTCAATTGCTTGAAATAAAATCATGCTAATAATTAATAGAAGGATAAAGCTCTCAGCTTTTCTCATTTTTCTTCACTACGCACTTCACTCACAAATGACATCAATATGATGCCAGAAATTAGTGCAAAAATAGCAGCCACGTATCTTTGTAGGGCAGCCAGTATGATCGAACTAACAAATAGAGATATTGTAACCATGATTAGCATATTAAAGGTCTTTTCATCCAATTCCATACAAGATATCCTCTATAAACCTAAAGTATTCATTTAACCTATTAAATGTGTTGAAATTAATATATCCTGAAAAGTGAAAGATCGTTAGCATGCTTAACAATGTTATAGATCTATATATTCTCTTTATTGGAAGGTGCAGTGAAGCCTTATACACTATGAAAAGTAGTAGAATTAGTAGCAGGTATTGCCATAGTGTGATATTTAGGGTCTCTGCTATAGTGGTAAATAGCATTCCTAGTACAGAAAATTCGATTACCTGCATCCAAAAACCGGTATTGATTTTAATCTTGATTTTTAACATAGATTGCTCTACTACTTGTAAATTCAATGGAATGTTAAGTCTAATGCTAAACCATACAGAGATTATCATACATAATGATATGAACCAAATCGTGTACAGAATTGCTAATTCAATTGGTTCTCTGTGTAAAACAAATGCTGATGAGGAGAATAAGAGGGAGGTAAAAGCTATATAGAGTATCAGTGTGCGGATCATTATTTCATACCTACTACTTGCTTGATTGCTTATTCAGTGAGTGTGCAGCAATGGATAGTTTCTCCCTCAATTCTTCTAGCAATTCATCATCCCCTTCATTGCTATATCTTAGCACCTCATACAAGTATGTTATGCGCTCCAATAGCAACCTCACTATACTTATACTTAGGACAGCGGTAATTTTTCTGCTAATCTCCCTATGGGTATATGAATTCTCAATTTTTAAATTTAGTTCATTTGCAAATCTGTACATAGTATTCCAAAATTCCGCAAATATTCTCGTTTTAACACTATCACTTTTCGATTGCATAATCTTACTTCTGGAGAGATCCCTTGGTATATAGATCAACTGTTTTAAAAGTGGTTTAATCTTTGCATTTATGATCACTACGAAAAGAAAGGTTCCTATAGCTACTAACAGAACGACAAACACAAGCATATTGAGTTCCCCACTGAGAATCACCCTGTTTACACTATATCGAGTATTTATCGTTGGTAAAGTGTGTATAATTCGTGTACCTATTATCTCAACAGTAGGTTTGTTAGAGTATTCTATTATTTCTTTCACAAAATCTCTTTCAAGTAACTTGGCTAGTGATTGACTATCTATAGCACGACTATCATCTAAGTTTAATGCACCACCTATATCAGTCAAAGTTGTTTCGAAATGGTAATACTGGGATGACGCCTCAGTGCTCTCGTAATCGCGCCATGACTCTACATAGTAATACATTTGATCATCGATGTAGATATCATTATAGTAGCTATATGAAATGTTCACCTTAACACGGAGGCGCAACCCTTCATTTATATCACCATCAATGTCGTTCACAATCTCATTTATATTGCTCATAATATTGTGGTACTCTTCTACGTTGATATTCATTAGGATGTCGATTAACTTAAACACGTTTATGTCTTCAACATCAATGCCCTCCCCTCTCAATTTTTCAATAAGTAATATAGCTTTAACTAAGATTTCTGCCAAGTCTACATCTCTGCTTTCATTAACCATATAGATTGTAGGAATGGTCAGAGCATAATTTTCAACTCTTTTGTTATTCAATTCGCGATCAATTATATTCATGTTATAATTGTTTATAAACACTTTCATGAATAGGGCTGTTACAAGCGAATACCTGGTGGACACATCCTCTAATATGCTATTTAATAGACTTCTATCTATATTACCATTAATCGCAGCATTTCTAAGAATGTATAGATATCCAAGGATACCTTTCACTACTGTCGTATTTAAGCGATGGCTATCGAGGCTTAAGATATGTATTGCATAAAGCTCTAGATCGTTAATATTCCATTTACATGCTAGTTCTTTTGATTTACCGTTTGGGAGGCGAGCTATATAGACAATAAATTTACTCAGAACATTATTACAGTAAGCACTAGTAAGTGTTACGTTACTACCCTTCACTGCAGCTATAATCAAATTCGCTATATCTGATTCATTGATGAACGGTTTTAATCCTGCGTATTTCTTTAACATTCTTAACTGTACTCCTCCTACAAACATTGCGATTTTGCTATCGTTATATACCTTATTGAGTACGTCACGTGCAGTTCTCTCATCCATTAGCATTGAGATGTTTCCTAAAGGGTTCTGGAAGTTATCTATATTCATGAGCTCCATTTCATTAAGCCATTTAATAAAAGATTCGTAGGAGTATATTTCATTGTACACAATACTTCTGAGAAGATTTGAATGTCTTTCTATTTCTAGAGCTCTAGCAGAAAGAGCCGTATTAGAGCTGATAATGGCGAGAATTAGAGTAGCTAATATGAATTTTGTTTTCAATTTCAAACTTTATACCCATAAGCTGCTCTAGTGTTCATAATAAAGTTTCTTAGTGAGGTTTTAAATTTAGTGAGGTAGTATGGTATTAGAATTCATTTCCATAATTGAGTGGATCTGCTATGAAGGCTGAGATAGCTAGAGAGGGCGGTTTTCATAGTAGTAATTTTTAAGAGATTAAGAGATATATACCTAACTAAGTTTCTGCTAAGAGATAACAAGAAGTAAAACACATAGATAGCACCCCTATGCAGTGGGAAATCGATGGCGGCATCCAAAATGTTGTAAGTTAAGGTAATTATAGGATAATACCTCTATAACTGCAGTACTATTTTGTGGGAATGGCCATGTCAACTTTTTATAAGATATTGACAAAAATTATTGAAGAATCCACAAGAGTTTTAGTTAATAGGGAAGACCATGTAAAGCTGATAGTATTTACAATAGTTGCTGGTGGGCATGCCTTAATTGAGGGGATTCCTGGTATAGCTAAAACACTAACGGCTAAGGTTGTTGCTAAGCTATTAAATCTCAAATTTTCTAGGATACAATGCACACTTGACTTGCTGCCTTCTGATGTGATAGGCACAAAAGTGTATAATCAGAAAACAGGTGAGTTTGAGATTAGAATAGGACCTGTATATGCCAATATTGTTTTGGTAGATGAAATTAATAGAGCAACACCTAGAGCTCAAGCGGCTTTGCTTGAGGCTATGCAGGAGAAACAGGTCACAATAGAAGGTGAGACAATAAAACTACCTACACCTTTTTCAGTGCTAGCTACACAAAATCCTATAGAATTAGAAGGAACGTTTCCATTGCCGGAAGCTCAGTTGGATAGATTTTATATAAAGATACACATGAACTCACTTGATAGAGATTCGTTGGTACAATTATTGAAAAGAAGCTACAAGTATTTAGAAAGAGAGTACGAGATGCTTAAGCCCATAGTAACGGTGAATGAGGTATTCAACGCCTCTGAAGAAATAGACAGTGTATATGTTGATGACGATATCCTAAGATACATTTCTAGAATAGTAGAATATAGTCACAAACATCCTGCATCCAAGCTGGGTGTATCACCTAGAGGAGCTATAATGTTACTTACACTATCGAGAGAATTTGCGCTGGCCGAAAATAGGAAATACGTTATACCGGATGACGTTAAAATGGCCGCGGTTCCAGCACTTTCTCATAGAATATTTTTAAAACCTGAATACGTAGTAGAGGGTTATAATGGCATAAAGGTTGTTAGCGAGATAATTTCTCATGTAGAGGTACCGAAACCTTAAGAATGAGGATGAAGTGTAAATGAGATTAGTAGTTACAGATAAGGACTATGCTATTAATATCTATAACAAGAAAGGTCCAGGGTTCTACCCCCTTACGTTCATAATCTCAACATTTCTATCCATATCTCTAGCAACACAAAGCGATATTTATATCCTATTCACAACACTGATATTGGGAGTCACGGCTCTACCTATTTCTATATACAGAGTCGTAAAGAATATCAATAATATTGGAAGCATATCTATAGATGTTGCATCTCTAAATGCTATTGAGGATGAACATATTAGTATGAAAATAAGTTTCGATAGTAAATTATTTGAATTATTAAAATTTAAAAGGCTTTCAGTAATTTCTGATGCAGGAATAAAGATTTCGGAGATTCGTTTCAGAAAACTTAAAGATGTATTTTCAATAGAGATTCTTCTTCAAGGTTTTTGTGGAAAACATCAAATTAGAAGCATGGTGCTGTTTTTATCTGACCCACTTTTTTACATCAATTATAGAATAGAATTAATTCTAGTAAAGCCTATTTTAATTCACATAATTCCTAAACAAACTTACATTGAATTAGATGTAGAGCGAAATATACCGTACATTAGTTACGAGGCTCGATTATCTAGGCGTAAAGGATTAGGCGTAAACATCTTAGGGATACGTGAATACCTTCCAGATGATGATTATAGAAGAATAGACTGGAAAGCCACAGCACGTACTTCAAAACTTATGGTTAAAGAATTCGAAAAACACTTGTGCAGGGATGTACTATTTATCGCATCGATAAATGATAGATTCTTTGTAGGCAACCCTCCAGCCTTAGCATATCTACTGCGAATTATATTAAATCTCCTAATTAGAATCGTTAATGCTGGAATTAATCTGGGTATAGGCATTGCAACAGAGAATGAGGTAATAATTTCAAATAAGATTACAAAGTACGGTTTGAAGCATATCTATGAAACTCTATCGCAAGTTACATGGCCATTAATTATTGAGAAGAAAAGTTATTCTAGTGCAAATAGAATAATACGATGGTTTGTAAATGAGCTTGTAAACAAATTTTGCTCAGAATCGTGTCTTGTAATAATCTTTATTGACATTATAGATGATTTAGATGCCGAAAATGTAAGAAAAATATTAAAAGAGCTGATGATAAGACACCACACACTGAGAGTATTTCTAATACAACCAACTACAATACGCTTCCTTCTGTCATCTATAGAATTAAATGAGTTTAACGATTTGCGTAGTGAGTTAAATGCATACAAACATGCAATGAAGTATTTTAAAGGTGTAAACATAGTTTCCTCAGTAACAGAATTACTATAGAATGCATGCCTACGCAACTTAATAACACTAAGGGGTGGCTTTCCACACTTTGGTGAAACATTTTAATAGCAGATATAGCACAATTTCTGTTCTATAATTTAACTAAAACTCCTTGCATTTCAATCTTGCATTATAAATAAAAACTAAATAAACTACAAGTAATTTGAAACAAGGCCGTTGTACTCATTCTTTAATCCAACTTGGTGGAAGGTCGAGTTGTTCTATGATTACCTTTGTTGCCTTAGTTATCCACTCTTTTAATGTCTCATCATAGTTTTCTGAGAACTTCTTGCCCCATTCGGTAACATTGAATTCGTAGGCTAGTGTAACAATCACATCCTTTGCTCTTGCGCCTTCTATCAGTTTTGGTTTAGCACCAGCTTTAATGTTGTATACCGCAATTCTTTTGTACATTTCTTTTGAATGATTGTCCACATCCACTTCAATTCCTAACAATCCATATAATTTACCCAGAATTTTTTCAGACCATCCCCTATGAAATCTACAAAATCCAGCATTTTCAATACCGTATTCCTTCATAATCCTAACTACAACTGTTTTGGCAAACTCTTCAGGTTCTGTAAAGGTTGATGTGTAGTTCGTCCAGTACTTCCCTGTTATTGGGATGGGTAGTAGAAGGCCAGGTGTCCAGTAATAGTTCGGCGTCATATAACCGTCATCTCCGTATGGCTGGTACACTACTATGTCCTCAAATCTCACGCCAATCCTTTTAACTCTCTCAATATATACTTCATCTAGGTATTTAGAAGCAGCTCTTATGCCTTTGACTGCTACAGTTTTTAGTACGTTAGACGAGCCGTTTACAAGATTCCACAATATTTTTTCAGCCAACTCAGCATTCTTAGACCACTCATCAACATTCATAAGCATTGGGTCAAGGACTGGTTTGCGATCCAGTGCAATTTCTTCGGGTGTAAGTAGACCTCTATACACAGCTTCGAGGAGCCACGCAACTACATGTCCTATTGTTATAGCATCAAAACCCAATTGATCAGCTAAATCAACGAGTTTTGCAGCCAGCTCTAACTTCATTACACCTATCATTGGACCCAATCCATTAAATGGTTCATAGTCTGTTTTTTTACCCAGCCACACCTTCTTGCATGCGGCAGGGCAAGGTTCGCCACAAGTTGTCCATGTTTTCGGATTGGATATTTCGACTTTGAATGGTTTCCAGAAGTTTTCCAGCAATAGGTCTACAATTTTTTTCCTGATCAATTTCGTTAAATATATGCTATTGTAATTAAATAGAGGCAATAATTCTCTATAGTGGGGGTAGTTTACACCAAAGGTGCCACCAGAACCTATCTTTGGATCAAAACGATACTTTACGGTGGCCTCGTTTACTGAGGACGCGTAGTCTTTTCCAAGTAGAGTAGCTAGGAAACTGTATAGTTTGGTTGCATCTGTAAATGTCGCTGGTAGCTGTGGTTTATAGTTGCCTCCGGCAATAATTGCAGCTACATTGTGGGCTTGTGCTAGAACAGAGCCAACACCCCCTCTCGCAGCAAAATCTTCACTACCTTCAGTAATGCTCATTTTGCTGAAGTTTATATCTATGGAAATCAACGCACCATAAATAGTCCTCCAGGATGCTGGTCCTACAACTATAGGTCTGGCTTTTAAAGCTGATAAAACATCTCGATAGGTGTCCAATATGTATTCTATTAATGCATAGGCACCTATCTTACCTTTGTAACCACTGTATACTTTCTCAAGCTCCTCGTATTGGATATGTATTATTTCTACACCTTCTATTCCTTGGCTACCACCTCTAACGATAATTATTGCTGGTTTTTCACTTCGACCCTCAATCGATATTGCGTTAACACCGCATCCAATAAATCTGTAAGCAGCTCCTCCCATAGCAGATACGTGTAGTCCCTTTGTTTCGGGACTTCTGAAAACAGCAACAAGTCTATGAGTTCCAAAGAGCTTACTGCCTGCGAAAAGGCCTGAGCCAATAACTACTGCATTGGACGGGTCAAACACATCTTTGCTCCACGATTGAAGCTTCTCATGTATAGTAATTCCAGCATCTATAGGACCCAGTACTTCAGATGCCCTATAAGATTCGACAACCCACTTCCCCGTACCAACATCTATACGCAGTACTTTATAATCCAACATTCTGAGCACCTCTATCTGGTGAATATGTATCCTAGGTAACGCTTTAATATATTGCTAGAATTATCAATATTAATCTTACTACTCCTATCACTCAAATCCTACGGAAGTGATAAATATAGATATTCCTCATATCTATAGCTAAACTTTAAATAATAGGTAGTCTCTGATTGGATACACAAACAGTAATTTATTTCTGTAACAAATTCTATAACGAATTCAAAGATTATTTGGAAGCTCTTAACCTCGGTAAAGAAATAACGATGTACACTAACAGATATTCAATTACTCCTAATTAATTGGATGATGTGGAGCAACCTTAAGGTTAGTCATGAACAAAAACGTTAAGCTTGATAATTTATGTGTTAGAAGGATGATGGTATGAATTGCCTCACTCTACCATAGAGAGTGTGGAAAGGATGGATTCCCAGCCTAGAACTGTGCTCCTTATTTTTCACAATAATAATTCTATCAATATATTTTCACACTTTTACCATCACATGAGTCTTTCCTCATATATATTAAGATGATTCTGGAGACGCTTATTAGAAAAAGATCTATAATATGCTTAGATACTTGACATCTGCTTCAAAAATTGATTGGGTTTAAAATTAATGTACGTTTATAGCATTAATAGTATTAAACCCGCACATGAACAGATGTAAGTGGGCAAAATTTATATAGCGAGAAAGTTCTAACAGAGGATGGGAAAAACCTTCAATGTGGTATAATGAGAATAAGGGATGTTATAAATAGAATTTTGTGGAAGTATGGTAAAGAACTTGAAAATTACTATTTAGTCATAGTTGATAGACTAGATATAAGTGGATTTAAAAGAATTCCTTTTAGTCACATTCAATCAGTTGATAATTATTATGTATACATCAGTAGTGGGATGGATACAACAGCTATACCCATACACAGAGTTGTGATGATAGAAGATGCGAGTGGAGTAGTGATTTGGAGCCGTGAAAAGAGTTCTAAGAGGTATTTCTAACACTATGGAGCACTTCTACATCTGATGCTCACATTATTAAATTAGGTGAAAGCGTCAATAATTCTTAGCTCAATGACTATTGAGATAAGGGTAAAGGATGCAACAGTATATAAAAGTGATTTGAAGCCATATGATGGTGTGTAGCCTGTGGATATGTTAGGTGGAGACTCTAAATATCCGTATGATTTTGATAGTAGAATTGAAGAGGTCACGAAAGTAATGTGAGGCATAGTGTAGAATGTTGACATTATACTAAATAGTATCAGAGCCTTAACTGCATGTGTACAATATTTTGGCAATCTATTATTTAGATATAATGTGGTAATTACTATTAATGTCATAAAGATTAATTCGCTCTTGTTATTAAGTTTAAGTAAATTAATAATAGTAGATGTTATGCCGAGGCTATACAACATGTGTTCATCAACATTATTAAACTTTGCAATAAAGCTCTGCAAAAGGGTAACAAAACCGGTATTAAATAGAAATGTCATGAGAATACTGCTACCCATATGCAGCTTGTGTGGGATTAGCATATTAATTAATGATAAATTCAATACTATGAATATGTTCAAAATAGTTATCATTTTGCTAGCAATAGTTAGACAGTAGTGCTGATGCAAAAATGCTGTTACTGAAATCAGTATCCCTTGAATTAAAAGTATTACACCACATTCCTCAAGCAAGGATCTGTTTAATAGATGTAGCAAGACGTCTAATGAAAAGAAGAATGTGATAAGTGCATCAAAGTAGAATGAATTCAAACCGCCGTACCTACACTTTATTTGCAATACTCCTTACCTCCAACGGATTTTCATATGCGGACATTATTCCATTACTGTTGTTCTTATCTATTACAGCAACAATGAGCAGTGCGTCTCCCATGTCAACAGTATATGCGTATCCCTTTTTAATCGTGCTAGCTTCGTCTGATATCATTGCAGAATTCTTCAGTTGCACTGATCCTCTTCTTATGCTAGTTAGTGTTGTTAGTATTGCTACACTGAGCATCGATATAGTTAGTATTGATAAAACAGTAAGATCCATTAGTTTAGCACCGTAAACAACCTTTTGAAAGTTCTGTAAAAATAAAGGGGTAACCTTAATAATACAGTACTTCTATAGAATTACAGTGATGCAGCTATTAATAAAATACAATTCATTTAAAATCCAATGCATATGTCAAGCAATTCAATATAATTATCGGTGTTACTGCTTCTGCTGAATTTAAACTCCTTCTACTGCATCCTTTGCAGCAATAATACTTTCGCCTTCCCTCTGGGGGCTATAAAAGTTAAATTTCTCTACTACCTAGAGGAGTACATATTACGTAGATTGACGCCTAATGGAAGTAACTAGAGTTAGAGTGAGGTTCAGTGATAAAGTATGTATTTATAACAGGTGGAGTGTTAAGCAGTGTTGGAAAGGGCGTCACTACGGCTTCTGTGGCGCTGCTTTTTCAATCAATGGGCTATTCAGTAACAATAATTAAGGTGGATCCCTACATCAATGTCGATGCCGGCACCATGAATCCCTACGCACATGGGGAGGTTTTTGTCACTGAAGATGGTGGTGAGACTGATTTAGACATAGGACACTATGAGCGATTTTTAAATAAAAACTTAGGTAAAAAGAATAATATTACGACGGGACAGATATACTACTCTGTTATAATGAGGGAACGAAAAGGTGAATTCTTAGGGGCTACAGTTCAGATAATTCCGCATGTCACAAATGAAATTAAAAGTAGAATTAAGGAGGTGGCAAAAGAAGATAAAGTTGATATAGTATTTGTAGAGATAGGCGGCACTGTAGGAGATATAGAGGGGTTACCATTTCTTGAAGCAGCTAGGCAGATGCGTTTAGAGGAGGGATTTAATAATACTGCTTTTATACATGTAGCCCTAGTGCCCAGTCTAAGGACGACAGGGGAGCAAAAGACAAAGCCTGTTCAACATAGTGTGCAAGAGCTAAGAAGAATTGGTATACAACCGGACATTATTGTAGCCAGGTGTGAAAAACCACTTACATCTGAGGCTAGGGCGAAGATTGCATTATTTAGTAACGTTCCACCTGAAGCCGTGATATCGAATTATGATGTTAGTAACATCTATGAAGTTCCACTAATCCTGTATGAACAAGGAATGCATTTAATACTCGCTGAAAGGCTTAAGCTACCGGTGCTCAATGTTAAAATGGATCAATGGATCAATCTTGTAGAGAGACTGAACAAGAGTTCAAAGACACTGGAAATAGCTATGATAGGAAAGTATACAAAACTTAGAGACAGCTACATAAGTATAGTGGAAGCCATAAAACACTCTTCAGCACACTTAGGTGTTAAGCCGATTTTTAGATGGATTGAATCAACGGATATAGAGGATGGTAAGATAAAAATTGATGAGGAATTCAACAAGTTTCGAGGAGCTTTAATACTACCTGGTTTTGGAAAGAGGGGGAGCGAAGGAAAAATTAGCAGCTTAAGATATCTACGTGAGCACAACATACCCACTCTGGGTATATGTTTCGGATTCCAATTAATGGCAATTGAAGTAGCCCGGAATATCTTAGGACTGAGTGGAGCGAATAGTAGCGAATTAGACAGTAATGTGCAACACCCCATTGTAGATCTGCTACCATCACAGCAAGGCCTTTCACTTGTAGGAGGGACAATGAGGCTTGGTTCAAAGCTCATCAAGCTGGTTAAGGGGACGATGGTATATAACGCCTATGGTGTTGAATACGTTATGGAAAGGCATAGGCACAGGTATGGTGTTAATAGCAAATACCTAGAGTCACTTGAAGCCGCAGGATTTATATCCAGTGGTATAAGTGTTGAAGACTCCGTAATTGAATATATGGAATTGAAATACAATAAATTCTATGTTGGTACACAGGCGCACCCGGAGTTTAAAAGCAGGCTTCTTCAACCGTCGCCAATATACACATACTTCTTAAAGCACGCTCTAAACACCAGCTAATTCAGAAATCTTATTTACACCCCGTATATTAGGGAATAAGTAGGATGATGAAGCTTACAAGGTGTGAAATGAATTAGGTGAACGAAGAACCCGCGGCTGAATTACATGAAGATTTCCTATGCCGAAATAATTAATGAGATATACGTAGAGGAGATCTCTAACGAAGCTTTTACCTTAGCCAAAGAATATGGGTACCTACCATACATGGTTCAAAGATATATCGATATGATAGGGGTAGTAGATACAGAGAAATTGTTAAACGCATTTGAACACTTTAGCTACACACCAGCAATTTTATGTAATCATATACATGTAGACTGCAATCAGCTAGTCGATAGGCTTAAAGAGTTAGGATTTATACTGGAAAGAATTCCATGGTGTGAAAACTGCTACAAAGTTGTCTCCCAACCAAAATCACCTTCGTTGGGCTCTACACATGAGTTTTTAAAAGGTTTGTACTACGTGTACAGAGACGCTTCATCCCTAGTGCCACCCTTGGTTTTGAATCCCTTGTATCACACACATGTTTTAGATATGTGTGCAGCACCTGGTGGTAAGACCGTACACATTCTGCTTTTAATAAATGACATGGGTGTAGTTGTAGCGAACGATATATCACCTAAGAGGGGAGCTTCATTATTGTCTAACCTTTACAGAATGGGTTTTAAATCGCATGTGGTGCTAGCTGAAAATGCTATAAAATTACCGGAAAAGGTGGATATGAAATTCGATTACATATTGCTAGATGCACCATGTAGCGCAGAAGGTGCTATAATGTTCGATCGTAAGAGAAAGACTAAAACCTCTCAACAAGTGTTAGCAAAACTCGTTAAAAAAGAGATAGAGCTACTCTACTCTGCATCAAAACTCGTAAAACCAGGTGGCGCTATCGTATATTCCACATGTAGTATAGCTCCTGAAGAAAATGAATATGTAATAACGAAGATTCTGGAGCGCTTGAATAATATAGAAATAGCTGAATCTCCACTAAACCTCTGGTCAAAAGGTCTACTAAAATTTAGGGAGTTGAAGTTCGATGGAGCAATGAGTAAGTGTATACGAATATGGCCACATGTCCATGGAATGGAGGGATACTTTGTATGCCTCTTAAGAAGGCGCTGATATCTGCACTCTGTATGAAAAACTAAAATATTGGTCTTTAATTCGTAGAAGTGTACTAGGGATTAAAATGATCTCAGTTTAAATGATGTTAACAGTGGGCTGAGCTATGTGATGAGCTTCGTGAGGTCTGATAAAAGTTAAATTTTTGGCACAATCCCTCCAATAGGTGGCGAAGAGAGTATGAACAGGTATGATGTTACTATCGTGGGTGGAGGGGTTGCGGGATTATATGCTTCATACATTGTTGCAAGAGCGGGGTTAAAGACGGCATTAATTGAAATGAAGGATGAGGAGGGTATAGGTGAGAAAACTTGTGGTGATGCTATTGGTGAGCACCACTTTATTGAATTGGGAATCGATGCACCTGTAGTTGGATTTGATGCAGAGGGATTTTATAGAGGGGTAAAGATAGTTTCACCTGACGAGGCTGATATTATTACTGTTGATGGTAAAGGTATCTCATTGAATAGAAAGAATTTTGGTGTGAGATTGTATAAAATGGCTATAAGTAGTGGTGCAGAGGCATTCCTTAATCACTTTTTCGTAAAGCCTGTAGTTGATGGTTCGTGGATAAGGGGAATCATCGCTAAAGATAAAAGTGGTAAAAGCGTAACGCTCTACTCTAAAGTTGTTATAGATGCGAGCGGAGTTCCAGCAGTTGTTAGAAGAAGCCTTCCTATGGAATGGTGGGTTTCCGAGCCAACTTCGAGAGAAGACTACAATATTACCTATAGAGAGATAGTCGTAGGAGATTTTGACGTAGAAAAAGAGTATGCATACATATTTTTAAATGCTGAGGTAGCGCGTGGCGGATACTGGTGGTTATTTCCAAAAGGTAATAACGTATACAACATTGGATTAGGAATTCAGTGGAGGGAAAGCACAGACAATCCTAGGGCAAATTACGAGAAATTCATAAGGAAAAGGTTCCATAATAGAATCCACAAAGTTTTGCATGGTGGAGGTGGAATAGTTCCAACGAGAAGACCTATACCATGCATGGTATGGAATGGATTTATAGTGGTAGGGGATGCAGCAGCAACAGCTAACCCTGTACACGGAGGGGGTATAGGATCGGCAATGATTAGTAGTATGGTTGCCGCCAAAACGATAATTGAGGCCCTTTCAAGGAGCGAACCTTCAATTGAAAATCTGTGGTCTTACCACACAGATTATCATAGAATTTACGGAGCTAAACAAGCATCTCTCGATGTTTTGAGGATGTTTCTCCAGAGGATGAGTAATAGTGATCTTAACTATATATTTAAATCAAGAATTGTTTCTGGAGAGGATGTATACAATATGGGCTACAGAGGGGAGCTATCACACTTAATAATTGATAGAGTTTCAAAATTGGTATCCTTGGTGAGAAGACCATTATTTGTAAGTAAGCTGTATAAACTTAAACAGTACATGGAGAAGGCGTATCAATTGTATAAAAGTTTCCCAGTCAGCACCCTACACTATGAGCAGTGGAGAAACGAAGAAAGGAAACTGTTCTCTGAGATCAAAGAATGGATTGAAAAGAGCTTCTAAGACGGAGATGGTGTTAGGAAAACAATGGCTTCAATTATCAACACAGTTAAAGCGTGGCTCAGCATAGCAAGAATTGGAAACGATATTGCATTGGGTATAGCAACCATAATAGGACACGTTTTAGGTGGAGGAACACACCTTCTAGATATGGCAATAGCATTTACAGTAGGTCTACTTCTGGGAGCGGGAGGTAACATAATAAATGATTACTTTGATAGACATGTAGATGCTATAAATAAGCCTTGGAGGCCAATTCCATCAGGATTAATCTCCGCAACAATGGCATACAGAGTATCCATGTTACTGTTCGTTGTTGGCATTCTGTTGGCTTTCTATCTATCTTACATCAATGGCTTCATAGCCTTCGTTGCAGCTCTCCTAGTCTACCTATATTCGTATAGACTTAAGAGTGTACTACTCTTAGGCAACTTGATAGTGGCATTCCTTGTCAGTCTATCGATAATCTTTGGAGGAGTATCATCTACACTTAATGTAGATGTTCTGATAGCCTCACTATTTGCATTCCTCCTTAATGTAGGTAGGGAATTTCTGAAAGGAATAGAAGATGTTGAGGGGGATATGGTAATGAATGTAAGAACCTTAGCCACAGTGTACAGTCCATTCAAAGCTTACATAGCTGCACTCATAATCTTTGCAGCACTAATCATACTAAGCTTTATTCCATATCTACTCTTCAACTATTCAATTGTGTACTTAACTCTTGCAATAGGGGTGGACACGATAATTCTATTCTCTCTATATAGAGCAAGAGATCTATCTTCGGATAGCGCCCTTAGGGCTACAAGGCTTCTAAAGATATCAGTTTTTCTTGGACTATTTGCATTCCTTTTCAATAAACTTATAAGCTTTTACACTTGAGTGAACCAGATTATTTAAGCTTATAAGTGAGTACGCTCTAAGTAAGTACTCTTAGGGGTCGGTAATTGGTTTAAGCGTTAAAAGTGTACTCATTTCATTCTTACTCAATATAGTGCTCTTCATGCTAAAGATAATAGCATCCACCGCAACAAAATCAACAGCTCTCTTCATCGAAGCCCTAAGGAGCTTTACTGACATTCTAAATAGCGGGCTGGCCTACATTGGAAACCGTATAGCCCTTAGTGGAGAAGAACATTATACATTTAGTAGAAGAATGTACCTATACGTATTCGGATTCGCACTTTCTATAACTGCTTTAGGTTCAATTGTAACTGTAGGCTTTATTGAGGGGCTTCAGGCTCTCTCAAAACCAAAAACTGTAGAGAATATTTCATTTGGAATAGCAATAATATCTGTTGCAATTGTATTCGATTTCACTTCAGCACTGCTCGCATTTAAAGATGCCAAGATTTACTTGGATAAGGCTGGGTATTCTAATCCGCTACTAAAGGCAGTGTTTATAGAGAACGTATATGACGTTGCTGGAGAGAGTATAGCTTTAGTAACGTTATTCCTGTCAAAATGGAATAGCGCTGTTGACGGAATATCTTCAATGGTTTTGAATGCAATGCTGGCTATTTATATGGTCAGATTAGCGAAAGAAAATATCGATGTACTTGTCCAAAGAGCTGCGTCGCCAGAGATTATAGCGAGAATTGTAAAGATAGCACTATCAAATCCGGCCATAAGGGATGTGAATACCATAAAGACTTTGACTATAGAACCACAAAAATACGCAGTTTTTATGGAGGTTGAAGTAGATCCGGATCTCAGTTTATCGGAGGTAGAGCAAGTGATAAATGATGTGAAGAATGATGTGAAGAGATTTGTAGGCGGGATACAGTACCTTGTAATAGAACCTAGGAAGCCCGACTCCTCGCCCAAGACTTACAGAGAGCTACTGCAAAGGTTAAGAAACAGGTGAAAGAAACGCCTCTCAGTTTTTCTCTATACAGATCTTAGACCCTCCATACTTTTTGGTAAAAGCTTTTGCAACATCTACATTAAGTAGGTTTGCAATACTAAGAGTCCATGCAATAACGTCAGCAATCTCCTCTTCAATATTATCTCTATCATTGTTTAGAATTGCATTTGCTAGCTCGCCAACCTCTTCAACCAACCATGTAAAGGTTGCATGCAGGCCTCTAGAACTATCTCTATCGAAATACTCATCTCTTATATAGTTCTGAAGGCATCTCAGATTCATGAGTATCACTGTTTAGCTTTCATCACAGTCGTGTTGCTGTTTAAGATTTAAGGTACATATATTTATAAATTATGTTGTACATTAAGTAATACAGTTCATTAAGACTAATAAGCGTTAAAGATTCTGGATACTTCTATAAGGGCGGAAAAGATGCGCGGTAAAATACTACTCAT
>JANXEL010000078.1 GCA_025058535.1 Ignisphaera sp.
TAATGTTAGGGTCAAGCGAAATTATATTGTTATTGGCTTTAGCTACTGTTACAGCCTTCCAGCATGCTTTCCTAGCGGAATCACTTACATATAGTGTTGATCCAGAGAGGTGGAGGAGTTTAGCTCTAGCCACATACTCTGAGTCCACATCCTCCGGCGAAAGCCCTGCAGATGCAGAAGATTTCAAATTGAATACAAACCTTCTACTACCATCTGATCTGTAGGCTACAAAGGCCATGCCTGTTACCGAGTTTCTATCAATTCTAATCCTGGAGATGTCAACACCATCCACTTTAAACCTCTCCAGCACCACACTTCCAAAATCATCATCACCAACAACTCCTATGAAGCCAACCCTTAAACCTAGGCGAGCACACGTATCAACTGTTATTGCAGGCGCGCCACTCGGAAATGGACCAACGTACTCTCCTGGTACAGTGTGCATAACATCTCTCTCCTTCCTAACGAACTCTACAAGCAGCTCACCTAGCGATATCACATCGAATTTCAAGCAGCCTACACCAGTTCATCCAAATCTATAGGTACAGCCATTTTGTATTTTTGGAGATTAAGGCTAAAAAATTAGAAATGGGGCAAACACTCTTCTCATAAGTGGGCAGAACTGAGCACAGGCATACATAGGGTTAAGGTTATAGAGCACATCTATTATAGGTTTTAAACACGCTTACAACATCTTTAAGATTTAACTGCATTAAATAGTTCCTAATGCTAATCTCTATAGCATCCATACATTTTCTAGAGATGTCAATTCCTAGCTCCCTGCTTATCAAATTAATTATGCTCTTAATCTCGCTTTTCGACCATATGTATCTAGATGCAAGCCCTATTTTATACTCTTCAATTGTTTCATTGGCTGTAAAATACCTGCCGAGCTTGTCGCTCGATACTATGCTTCTTTCAATTTTATCTTTAAAGATCTCTATAAGAGACCCTCTACCACTATTCATAACGGCATCTTTAATGGTGCGGTACTGTATGTGTGCAAACATGGGACCAATGTTAATACCCCCAATACCATTTCTAGCCAGCTCGTGAGGGTTTTCCAGATAATCAGCTGAGTGGATCTTTAGGTGCATATCATAATCTTTCAATACATTGATAAATTTTAAGGCCTGGGGTATATCTAAACGATTACCAGGTCTAACCCTTGTACCAACATCAGCCACTGCAAAGACTATTCTGGATATGTCTATGTTTCTAGACTTGAGCATGCCTATGGTTAATGATATGAATCGTCTGAATTCTTCTTCGCTATTTAAGCTCCACCTATCGCTTCCCACCTCATACTCTAGCACTCCAATTCCCTTATTTTTAGCAAGATCCTCAGCACAATCAATTAATTCAACAGTTCTCCTAGCAGCCACATCAATATTCGAGAACCCGGTGCTGCTCTCTCTATCTATTGAGGTATCTATGTGGAGAACATGAAATCCTGCATTAATAAAATCCTCAATAGATTTCTTAACAGACTCAAAAGCGGTCTGATAATCGTACTGCCTGATGACATGTTCATTCCTTAACCAAGGACCGCAATGATCAGCTTCAAAGAATACCATACCATTGAAATTCATTGCTTCAACCTCACGATGTACAAGCTCGACAAATCTTTCTGGAGTCCAGCCAGTGTATCCACCATCACTGTTAATTTGATTTAGGGATGCTGCGAACACTATTGGTGCATCAACACTCTTTGCAGCCTTCAGTGCACCAACCACGACCTCCCACGAGATCGGCGATACGCAAAGAAGAGTAACGTTCCTTCTGAGTATTCTACGAGCTGTATTAAGTAAGAATTTAAGTGAGTTTATCTCCATAAATACCACTGCTTTTACCTGTAATACTCATACTTGCACATTCACGGCTGTAGTTCTAGAATATGGTGCAGAGTGTGGAGTATAAAAGTGGATTGGATGAACTCTGCTAATGTTAATTAACCAAGTGCAGCCGGTCCAACACATAGGGCGCGTTTCAGAAAGCCTCTAATGGTAGTACGCAGCATTTCCATTATGCATAACGAGTTTATAAATTTATACTGTAGTGTAATGGCTATAGGTGGGATAGGTTGTCGCACTTTGAACGTGGTGAGAAGACAGTACAAGATATAATTGAGATACCACAATACATATCTACCGTTGAAAAAAACATTAATAGAATAGCTGAGGCTGCCCAATCAATTATAAGTAGAAGATGTGAACGTCTCTATTTAACCGGGTGTGGATCTTCGTACTACTCAGTAATGTTGATATCATTCCCTCTTCAGATTTCCAGGTTTGTGCCACACACTTACATGTTACCAGCATCGGAGATTCTCATGTATCATCATGAGGCACTTTCTGAAAAATGTTGTATATTAGCCGTTTCAAGATCGGGAGAAACCGCTGAGGTACTTGAGGTTATGAAGATGGCTAAGGAGAAAGGCGCATATAATATAATTATAACAATTAGTAAAAATAGTAGAAGCATTGAATATGCAGATAGATATCTCTATATTAATGCTGGAATTGAGAGGGGTTTGGTGATGACTAAAAGCTTCTATCTGATGTCACTAGCCGGACTGGTGCTTACGTCAACAATAGTTGCAGGACGTAGCTACGGATCTACAGAGCTTAGTAAACTCTACGAGCACAGTATCAGTATAATTGAAAGGAAAAACGAAATGCTCAAGCTCGCGGAGAACTACATCAAGAAGGGCATTAGAAGATTCGTATTTCTGGGCTCTGGTCCAGCATATCCAATAGCCTTAGAGGCATCCCTAAAGATGAAAGAATCGTCTTACATAGCTGCAGAGGCTATCCACACACTCGAATTTAGGCACGGCCATATAGCTGCATACGATAAAGATATGCTAATAGTTATCATAAATCAAAATGGAAGAAGTTACCCTTATGTCTATAAACTCTATGAAGAGCTCAATGCATATGCAAATGTTTTAAGGTTAAGTAATAGAGATCTAGATGAAAATACACTACCACTAAGTCAAACTGGGTACGAAGAGCTAGACTCTCTTTCAGCCATAATACCGCTGCAGCTCATTATGTATGGCTATGCTGTAGCGCTAGGTCTGGATATTGATAATCCCAGGCGCCTAGTTAGAGTGGTAACACACTACTAGTCTACAGGAACAGTCTCGCTACTTTCAATACTTTTCATAATTCTTTCAACAGTCGTTTGAGAGATCTCAATTCCTAATCTGTGTAGAGCTATTATGGCAGGACCCAGTACGGCCTTGTACCCTATGATAGGTTCACTCAATGTTGCATTCCTTAGCAATCTTCCAATGCTATCTTTAAACACTCTGCTAACTATTTTAGATCTAAACACGCTCCCTATACCTCCTACAACGATATTGTCATCTACCATATTAAGCTTCTGTGCAACATTGTGAGCAGAGAGTGCAAGCTCCAACCCTGCCCTCTCCATGATCTCCCTAGCTACTGCATCACCCTTCTCAGCTTCTGCATCGACCAGCATGGCTATAGCTGCTATTCTACTTATATCAAAAGGCTTCATTCTGTAGACATACGTTACAATATCTAGAAGATCATCAGCACCGTAGAACGTTTTTATCCTGTCAACAAGTGATGTATAGCATCCTCTACCGTCATATGCCCTAGAGGCTGCATTGAGTGCCTGGAGGGCTATCCAGGACGCACTCCCCTCATCACCTATAATCCAGCCCCATCCACTGGATCTTGCTTTATGCCCATACTTATTCATACCAAACGCAATGGCGCCTGTACCAGCTATAACAGCTACCCCAGGTCTACCCCATGTAACAGCGTAGAATGCTGTTACCGCATCGTGTTCGACCACAATTTTTTCTGTAGGATAGCCCAACTCTCTAATATGGCTCCAAGCGATATCAAAATCTCTTTTAGTGTCTAACCCTGCCCAACTAAATACAATTAAATCAACATCTTTAAAATCTGTACCGGATATTCTAAAACACGAGTCTATGGCCTTCTTTATATTCATTTTAATAACATCTTCATCTAGAGTTATATCAGCAGGTCCGCTGGAGACGCTACATAATATATCTAAATCGCTGTTGAACATCATGGCTACAGTCTTCGTTTTTCCTGTGTCGATAGCCATAAACTTCATATGAGCACCTAATACGTGTAATTGATTGCTGAATTATAAAAACTTACTACTTAGGAAAACCTGCACAG
>JANXEL010000092.1 GCA_025058535.1 Ignisphaera sp.
GAAGGTAGATTTTTGGCACACAGTCACTTGGGCTGAAGATATAATGGCCAAATTCTATATGAAGGGAATAAGATACGAGCCCGTGAAACTACTTATTAAAATATTCATTTGGTATGCAAAAAGAAGAATGAGGGATCTGGAGAGGAAGTTCCTTCCAAAGTTTACTGGCAAAGAACTATCTATAAAATCTACACAAAAATAGTTTAATCATATGCTACTACAGTCTACCTTTTGATGACCTTAAGTATTGAAATAGTTAAGAGCCTTAGAATTAAAATTAGAAATATTGAGAGAAATTTATAGGGACAGATCATGTCTATTAAGGCCAAACTATTACTTAGCCTAGCACTCCTTAGAGAGTTTCATAATAAGGTTGAATACTATAAATCTGTTGTTAAAAGAAATGTGCATATATACAAAGGGTATAAGATGCAATCTAGTGACAGTGGTAAGGTTAGAGCTATAGAGAGGGAAATAGCAGGTCTTGAAAATATTTATAGACAACTTGACAATATCAGTATTTTCCTCGAGTACATAATACTTCGCTTAGAAACACTGATTACAGCAAATAACGTCACAGTGAGTATAGCTATGATGCGGGATGTAGTTAAGGTGCTTAAAAATAATACCTCAAAAACAATACCGATACTCACAACTCTTGTGGATAGACTCGATGAGCTGACGAGAACTCTAGTAAGTGAGACACAGAGTAGCTTTCAGAGTAAAAATGTCGTGAATACAGCATCTCTTGAAGCTAAAAAGATTGTTGAGGAAGCAAAAAAGGTAGCTGGAGTACAGCAATAGATAGAGTTAAGTGTCGCTATAACCCTTTACATATAGATAAAGCCTTGCAGTCCTCATAGGTAGAGCAACTTCAATAATTTGCATAGGTTTCCATCCAGGAATTTCAAAGTCTAGCGTAAGTATACGCACACCTTTCCTTAATTCTGATTCGAGCTTTGGTTTCAAGGCTCTATTAACGGATGTAAGCAAGTACATGTAGACTATTGTAGCATCTGAAATTTGTGCTTTAAAGAAGTCCTCATTAATAAACTCAATACGATTTAATACGGCCTCAGACTTTGCATTTTCCTTAGCCTTTTCAATTAGGGTTGGATTAATCTCTACGCATACTCCCTTTAATGCACCTTCTTTAACAGCTCGAATGACAACACGTCCATCTCCACAGCCAAGATCATAGAATACATCATTGTGCGTTATGTTTGCCAGTTTCATAACGATATCTAGCAATTCCTCTCTTGTTGGAACCCACGGAACTCTAGCGCCTTCATAGTAGCTTGAGGCCAAGCCTAGCACCTCTTCGTATCCCTGAAAGGGATTCATATTCTGATAGCACCTAAAAATTTTTATGCAATGATTGCATATATTTGAAGCACGTCCACTTTCATATGATTAATGATATCTTTAGAAGAGTACTTCACTAAAATTGAGTTATAAAAATTTGTGGTTTTATATAGGCATACTATTTGGAGTTAGGGTGGTGTAAGGATATATATGGTATTCTGCTTAATCCTATCCGCTTCAATTGATAGTGTATTATCATCAAGCTTCACTACATTCCAAGTAGAAGGCTTTTGCTGTATGAAATCTTCTACAGGCCTTAGAGGTAGATTTAGTTTTTCTATCCAGTAATGCATAGGGATTGCAGCTCTAGGTTTGAGATTTTCAATAGTTCTCCACGCTCCTTTTGCATCTATAGTAAATGTTCCTCCTACTGGGATCATTAATATATCAATTGAACCTAGTTTTGCAGAGTACTCCGCATCAAGTTCGTGTCCTAGATCACCAACGTGGACAAACGATATACCGTCTACGTATAGCTTGTATACTATATTTCTTCCTCTTTTTTTCCCTTTCTCCCTATCATGATAAGCTTCTATACCAATGAACCAGACGTCATTTATCAATTCCTTGCCTATATGCATTGAAAACACACTGGCACTGGGTTTGGCAACAATAGAATAGGCATTATGATCAAAGTGTTCATGGGTTATAAGGACGATATCGGCTGACGTTCTGGGAGGCTTTAATCCAAGACTTCTCCCATCATGGGGGTCTATAACTACCACAGTACCTTTTGATGACACTATTTCAAAGCATGCGTGTCCGTACCATCTTACTATGACCACTACTACCACCTGCTTACAAATTATATCTTTATTAAGCATAAAAACTTGATAGAAAACATAATCTCTTTAACTCCTGTGAAATACAAGGTAAATGAGGGTGAAAACATGGATGCGGAGCAGCAGAGCAACACTAACAACGCTGAAGGTAGCATGATTAAGCGTAGATTTGAATCACGATTATTGCAATACGATAATGAAGCAAAGATTAAACAGGCGTTCATGATACTCTCACGGGTTATGAACGATCCATCGATACCTAGAAATATAAGAAGATCAGCTATGTACGCTATAAGAGCGTTAAGTGAAAAGAGCCTGTCACCGGGTGTTAGAGCTGCAAATGCTGTGAGCATACTCGATGAAGTTAGCCAGGATCCGAATATGCCGCTTCATGCGAGAACCCTTCTATGGAATGCTATATCAATACTCGAGACCATAAAAGATTAAAATTGAAGATCCTGCCACAATATACTACTGTGATGGGTGGCTGATTCAGCTATGTTATATAGAGTCAGAGGACCGTACGCTACGGCGTTAGCAAAGATGGTACTAGATGCAGGTCACGAACTTGTTGACCTATCTAAAAAATTGGCTGAAAGAATTTCAATGCCGCAGAGAACCGAAGTACTACCTCAGGCGACAATAAAGGAAAGTGATGAAGATCCAGATGCTATAATAATAGTGGGGTACAAGGATGCTGTTGAGACCATGCTTATTGAAATAGTGACGAGGGTGCCATTTACAAATTACAGATTTGAGGAATTAGGACCATACACAACAATAGCTGCCAAGTTAAAAGGTTTTGAAAAGGGTCAGTGTATGGCAGAAGTGATGGGGAGTAGAATTGTAATTCAAGATGTGAGTACGTGCAATGAAGGTGAAGTCACTATAGTACACATTGTGAAACCTGCACTAAAACAGGATGATAAAGCTGTGGCACTCCCTGGTGCGGCAATACTAAAGGATACGCTAGTTCTTCTAGATGATGGTGAGGGGCGCATCTATTTTAGCGAACATATAAGAGATTATGATAGAAAGGCAACGCTGACCACAATATCAAATCAGTATACTCGACAGGGGTTCAGCATCAGATGGAGAAGCACCGCACGTTCCGCTCCATTGGAGAAGATCATTCATGAAATTGATGAGGCAGCTAATGAAGTGAAGAAGCTGAGGGGAACCAGGCCTGCGGAACCTACAATACTTTATCAGGGTGAGGCTATAGCATACATAAAACTGTCAAGGCCGTCAAAGGAGTACCTAGATGATATTAGAAGATCTATCATACCTACAACACCTTATCATCATCAGTTAAGGACGTGTGGTGTATGTGAAGAGGCCATAGATCTTCTAGACACCCTATCTATCTACATAGATAGTAAGATTATAGTTAAGGCCATTGAGAATCAGACTGTAAGGTCTATGATTAATAAAAACGTAATTTTGGAGCATAATAGGCCAGGGGAAAAAGTTGTAGAGATAGGGCCTATGACTGTATTAGATTTAATGGAGACTGAATTCGGAACCATGATCTTAGGGAAACGTAGGATGCAGAAAAATGGCGTTTATGATGGGCTTGACATAGAAAGGAAAAGTGGGGATCTGGTCTACACATTCATACCACTGAATAACTGGTTCATTGTACATCAGTATACTGATGGAAAGGGCGGAGAAAAGGGAATATACATAAACATAAACACTCCTCCAGAAATATGCTATAATAAGAGCGTTATTAAGTACATAGATCTGTTTGTTGATGTTGTAGTCGTTGGAAATAGCATAAAGGTTATCGACATAAATGAGCTCGATAAAGCCTACCAAAAGGGATTGATAGACGTAGATTCTGTGTATATGGTTGAAGAGTTGACAAAGAAAATAGTTAATTCTATAGACGTTATTCGGAAGGTTCTTGGAAGTGCTTCCCTTCGCTAGTTGTCTCGGTGTGAGTAGCGCCAGCAGCTCTAATAGCTTTAGCAGTTGCTATTTCAGCTATTTCAGCTGCTTCATAGATAGCATTTATAGCTTCGTGGGCCATTGCAAGAACACCGTGAATATTTATGCACTTTTGTATTGATATTAAAATTTCCCTTGATATTTCTTCTCGTCCTAACAACACCTTCATAGCAAGATTCACGTTCGTAGTAGTAAAGGCATTGACTGATTTGGATACGTAAGATGAAACCTTTGCAAAGATGTCTTTGAATACATTTCTACATTCAATACTATTTTGAAATGTATCTAAATTAATGTTGAGTAGTGTATTGGAGACTCTATCGAGTGAGTCTCCAATATGTTCAAGACTCTTTAGAACTATTGCATAGTCCAGAGAGTAAGGAGGATCTCTAAATGAGGTTCTCTTAATTGCTCTTATACCGAGAAAGTGAAGTCTATCAAGGTCATCGTCAAGGTGAACCACCTCACCTAATTTATCCTTATCACCGGTGTTGAAGTAATCTATCAAGAAGTCAAACATGGTGTTTAAGGCTGATCTCATTGAAGAAATGACTTCATTCAGGTCGGTATTAGCTTCATCGACAGAGATTTTTATTTTAAATGTTGTGCCGTCCATAGCTATAGCCCCGGGTAGACGCATAGCTATGGGATAGAAGGCCTTCCTTACAATATCGCGAACTTCTTCTACCACTATTATGTCGTATCCCTCTAGGTATCCTGCTATTATTAGCCTAGATAAAGCGTCTGGATCTTCATGTTTTATTTTTATACTGTGTATTATTCTATGCTGTGTTGCAGTAAGTGGTTTTATGAGTATATACCCAGAGCCAAGCGAGACCTCAACATTAGAACCTATTCCTAAGCCTAAAACATTTAGCCATTCCTTTGGAATAGTTATTCCAATGCTTCTCTCGCCAACCCTGATAATTTTCCTTATATTTGAGGTAACTATTGTACTCATGCTATCACTCGGAGATCTTTTTACAGTAATATTCACACTCAATATTGTTACACCGGTTTATAAATTTTATAACTATATATATGGTATATAATGTAATGAGAATGCTTTACTAAACATTTTTATTTCTGTGACTGTAATAGTTGTGGGGCGAGTATTTATGATAAAGGTCATGATTGTTGTTATTGATGGTATGGGAGACACCCTAAGATATAGACCCACGTCTCTAGAGCTGGCTTCGAAGCCGGGTATGGACACTCTAGCTAAAAAATCAGTAGCGGGATGCTTCTATCCAATAGATAGCGAAACCCCTCCAGAAAGTGATGCCGCTGTATTTTCTCTACTTGGTTATGATCCAAGGAAAGTTAGTATTGGTAGAGGTCTTTTAGAAGCACTTGGCGTTGGAATAAAGATTAAAGAAGGTTATGAAGTCGCATTTAGAGCCAATTTTGCTACGATCGAGCCTAGGAGTAGAAGAATTGTCGATAGAAGGGTGGGCAGAAGCCTAACATCAGGAGAAGCGCAAAAACTAGCTCAATCCATTGATCAGATTGAGCTTGGAATTCACGGTGGTTACGCAAGGGTCATTGCATCTATAGGGCATAGGGCTGTTGTTGTTATAGGAAGTAGAGAGAAGTTGCTAAGTGCAGAAGTATCTAATACTGATCCAGCTTATGCTAAGGAGGGAAAACTTTCAATTGCATTAAAGAATTTTAGACCATTTGTGGATTCGTGTAAAGCTCTAGATGGTACGGAAGCAGCTAGAATTACATGCGAGCTCGTTAATGAGTTTACAAATAGAATTGTGGATATTTTGGAAAACCATCCTATAAACATTCAACGTGCAGCAAAGGGGTTGCCTAAGGCTAACGTACTACTCCTTCGAGATGCTGAGAACCGCTACCCATCTGTAGAGCCTATAAATGCCCTTTATAACAAAACGTTTGGTATTGTTGCAGAAATGCCGGTCGAGAAAGGCATAGGTGCAATTCTCGGCATGACCGTAGCCCCGGTGTCTCCACCTACTGGAGATCCTCAAAAGGATTATAGTGAGAGATTAGAAGCGTCATTGAAGCTCTTAGATAAAAATGATGTTGTCTACGTACATCTAAAAGGGCCTGATGAGCCGGGCCACGATGGAGAAAAGGTGAAAAAGGTTAGATTAATAGAGGCTATAGACCGTTACTTTGTACAACCACTTATAGATTGTGTAGACTTAAATAAAACTGCCATAATTATTACATCGGACCATGCCACGCCACCAGAATTGAGAGCTCATAGCAGCGATCCAGTACCAGTGATAGTTGCTTACAATGGCTTGAGAAAGGTCGATGGACTTGAGAAATTTACCGAGTACGAATGCTGTAGCAAAGGAGCCCTAGGAATAATTGCGAACGGCTTCGATGTTCTCAAAAAGATATTTGCAATTCTGGAGCAGGTGTAGTAGTAACTTAACTAATACGGTGTGATGATAGCACCTCCTACCTGAATTATGATGAACGGTAAGAGTGCTGAATACTCATACTAGGAGAGAATTTAGAGGGTGTGCATCTTGAAAGGTCATGTAATAGGGGTAGATGTAGGAGCGACTTGGACGAGAATTGCGCTAGCTAACTTACATGGTGTAATTCTAGATAAATACATCTTCAAAACCCCTAGGGAAGGTGACAGATATACAATTGCAGAGACTATAACTATAAACATTATCCAGCGTTATAAAGATAGTATTGCTGATGTAAAAGCTGTTGGAATAGGCACAGCAGGACCTTTGGAACTATCAACAGGAATGGTAATCAATTCACCAAATATTCCTATGCGTACCTTCGAACTTGCAAGACCTATACAGGATGCGTTGAAGAAACCTGTTATAATGGCAAACGACTGTGTAGCCGCAGTATGGGGGGAAAAGGTGCTCGGTCTGGGAAAGGATTACAGTAATGTAGTGTATGTAACAATAAGTAGTGGAATAGGTGGTGGTATGATAGTAAATGATGCATTGCTACTGGGTAAAATGGGCAACGCTCACGAGATTGGGCATACGATTGTTGATGTGAGTGGTAAAATGAAATGCGGATGCGGAGGGTATGGTCATTGGGAAGCGTATGCAAGTGGTGTGAATGTACCAAGATTTGCAGCAATGCTTTTGAATGAAATGAGTATAAGTGGAGATGAAAGAGCTTCACCTGTATATAGAGCATTTGTAGAGGGGACCCTATCAACAGAAATAATCTACAGTGAAGCTGCTAAAGGGGACAAACTCGCACTTAAAATTGTGGATAAGATTAATAGATACAATATTGCGGGCTTTGAAAATATTATAAATCTCTACGACCCAGAGCTAATAACAATTGGTGGTGCAGTTGTATTAAGAAATAGAGAAATTGTATTTAAAAGAATAGTTAGTGGCATCGAAAATTCAAAAGGTGTGGTGACATCCTTACCTAAAATCGTAATTACACCGTTCGAAGATGATATCGTGCTTGTAGGAGCAATATCGCTAGCTCTGCTGCCTCCGCAAAACCTAATTAAGATGCTTAAATACATTCAGTACATCTGAATGAAGTTGTATGCCGCAGAGAACTATTGTAGTAACTGAAAGAATTGATTTGGTTAAGCTGCTTTATCCATCCTTTATTTTTCCACTTGTTGAGATAAATGCAGAAACAGAAGTTCTCTTTAAGAGGTGGGGCTACTGTAAGAATCTTAAGGCGAAAAGAGAAGGCAGCAACATCATGGTAACCCACGAACAGACAGCATGTCTACAATACGCAGATGAAGTGCTGGGATTATGGTTCAATATTAATAAGTATAGAAGAAATGTCAGCAAAAGCTATCGGGAGTTGATCGATAAGTTAGTAGAAATGCATGGAGAGCTTGGTATAGCAACATCACCTAATGATGACGTTGAAATTTTTTCATCGATATTCTTATCACGTACTACGGATTTTCATAGAAATACTGACAGGTGGCTTAGATGTATACTATCTGAATATGAGGATCTTAATAGAATTCTGTATTTGGATAGTTATAGCTACATATTTAATTATGTCAGCAACAGCTTCCAGGTTAAACAGTGGGTTGCAGTCCTTAAGGATTATTTTGAAGTAAGGAATACAATTAGATACAGCACTGACGCTCATAAAGTAAAAAGCAGCCTCCTTAGGATAAGATTTGTAGGACCTAAGATTGCATACGCATATATTCTCTTTGTAGTAAAGGATGCTAGTTATGCGCCAATTGACAGAAATTTTATAAAGTTTCTTGGAAAAATTGTTTCAACACGGACCCTTATCGGGATGGTTCCTCGAAAGGAGCTGTGCATGATGTACGTCTGTGAGCAATGTAAACATAGAGAGGAGTGCACTTTATATAGGGTTAGAAATGCTTTTGGTCATATGAGTGGATGGCTTCAAACAATTGCATATCTTCATACCAAAACTCTATGCAGTGTAAAGAGATGTGACATTTGCAAGCTTAGAGAAACATGCCTTTCACATCTTAATCATCAAGCAAGTTGAGGGAGTTTTCAACACTCTCTATTATTCTAGAGAGAACGATCCATGCTTCAAGAACTTTTGGATATACGGATACTCTTTTAGTTGCAAGCCTTAGGGTTGTCTCTTCAAAGTCGCCACGCTGAAATCCGCCAATAATTATACAAACTCTTCTCCCAATACCCATTAAACTAGCAACGAGATTGCCTAAAGCATTTAGGGACTGCTTCACTCCTTTTTCATCAAATAATATAATTTCGTCAAAGTATTCATCTTGCACAAATTGATGCAGTGTTTTCTCTTCAATAAACATTAAAGGCCTACTTGAATTTGGCGGAATCTTACCTGTCTTGAGAAGCTGCTCCATCAGGCCTACAAATCTGTTGTAATTTCGTGGAATTCTAGTCTTAGCATCTACATGTACTATCACATCATTTATTGTGTGTATATAGAACTTCAATAGACCAGCATAATTTAATGGAGAGGATAGTGTGAGGAGAAGGGATATATGAACTATATCAGGACGACCACGTTTATACCATTTTGGTAGTAGTTTCATGGCTTTATAGTGTAGGGATATATCTAGGAGGATATCACATGCATTTTTACCTCTTCTCTTTGCACTCTTCACTATAGCACTATGACTTTGTATTTCCTTTGGTATGAGTTCTAAACCACATTCTGCCAAAACTATTGTGAGTGGGTGCACGACAATCCCTATAAATATTAGCTTATTGTGCGTAGCAGTAGAAAAATGTGTTGCAAAATGTTGCTTAATAGTTTAAATACTAAATGGACCTCACCATACGAAGGAGTGTGGGGTCAGGCGATCAGTGTTGTCATCCAATGTAAACCTAGAGATAAAAAAGCATTTGATGTACGAGGATAGAATTTTAGGAACTTTACACAAACTACTAACATTGAACTCTCCCAACCTAGCCTTATATGTAGATTTCTCGCTTCTACGTTACCCATTAACAAAAATAGTAGTTGTACCAATTGTGACCAATGGTACCAATGAAATTAATGATCTATATGAATTGATAGGTGTAGGTCTCGTAGAGATTGTTTTAAATGTAGAAAGCTTATATAGAGGTAAGATCGATCTTAATAAGGATATATTTTCTATGAGATTGCTATGTGAACATGGATGGATTGTACACGAATACACCGTTCTAAGATCAGAGCAGGGCATACCGTACATTTCTAAGTTATGGATGCATGTAGTAGAAGGCAAACAGTGGCGTGAAGCTATTGAGGTTAATGAGGAGTTTTCCAGGTATATTAGTGATATAGTTGATAGGATTGCTCTAAAAGCTAGAGAGACTCTCGAAAATGATGGATATCTTTAGATTGTGT
The DNA here is from genome assembly GCA_025058535.1 of Ignisphaera sp. Taxonomy (GTDB): domain Archaea; phylum Thermoproteota; class Thermoprotei_A; order Sulfolobales; family Ignisphaeraceae; genus Ignisphaera. The sequence continues at coordinate 9,912 of JANXEL010000092.1, forward strand.
GCAACACGCATGATCTCGCACGTGTTTATTTTAACCCAAAAATATCCGAACCCTTACTAGTAGAATTCTGCAATGTATTATACTGTAGGGGTGCACTAATATGAAGCACAGTAGTAGTGGGATAATCGGTTGGGGGGTGTACCTACCAAGGTACAGAATATCTATAGACAATATTGCAGGAATATGGGGTTATGATTTAGACACCCCTAAAGGTATATGGGTTGAGGAGAAGTCCGTAGGGAACATAGATGAAGACAGTATAACCTTAGGTTACCAAGCTTCTTTAAATGCTATTAGAAGAGCTAACATAGATCCTAGGGATATAGATGCCGTATATCTAGGTACAGAAAGCAAACCATATGCCGTAAAACCGGGGGCTACAATAATTGCCGAAGCTCTCGGAATTAAGCCATCGCATCAGGTTGCAGATTTGGAGTTTGCATGCAGAGCTGCTAGTGAAGCAATTAGAATTGGAATATCGCTAGTAGAAAGTGGTGCAGCCAAGTATGTATTGACAATAGGTGCAGATACATCGCAGAGTAGCCCAGGGGATGTGCTGGAGTTTACAGCAAGTAGTGGAGGTGCGGCATACATCATAGGCCCACGATCAAGAGCAATAGCTTACTTTGAGGGAAGTGTATCATACTCTACCGATACACCCGATTTTTGGAGAAGAGATGGAGTGCCATATCCTAGACATGGTGAGGGGTTTACTGGTGAACCAGCATATTTCAACCATATAGTTTCAGCTGCTAAGTTATTAATGGAAGAACTTGGATTAAGACCTTCAGACTTCGACTATGCAGTGTTCCACCAACCAAATGGGAAGTTTCCTCTTAGAGTTGGGGCAATGTTGGGATTTCCGAAAGAAAAGGTACTACCAGGGGTAGTAACTCCATATATTGGAAATACATATAACGGGGCTTTGTTAATAGGTCTTGCGAAAGTTTTAGAAGAGGCCAGACCCGGTCAAAGAATACTTGCGGTATCTTTTGGTAGTGGTGCTGGGAGCGATGCCTTTAGTATTATGGTAACTAGTGGGGTAGAGGATGTGAGTGGCAGAGCCCCTACAGTCTCATATTACCTCAGCAGAAAGGTTCTAATAGACTATGATGTATATTTAAAGATGCGAGGATTGATCAACAGGTATAAGCTTTAACACTTGTAATTCTCTAAGCACAGGTTTAATCTTTTTGCTAGTATACATAGAGTATCAGCGCCAACAATTGCCTTAAAACCCCTTTCACTCTTAAGTATAGCAGTCCTACCAACAATTTTAACGGATGTTTTTTCACACACTATCGAAAACCTGGGGTGCATCAAATGGATGGTAATCTTCTTTAGTTTTAGAAGACAGACTATTCTATGTCTGAGTATTCGTATTCCTCATATTCATCAGTAATATCCGTCTCCTCTTCAGAAGGACCTCCTTTCATTTCCTTTAGCACCTCTCCTAAAGGTTTGCCATATTTTCTCAATCTTGCAGCTATGTTACCCCATCTAGCTCTGAACTTAGATGGCACTAATGGTCTAACCCTTTTTGTTGATTTTCTTGGGATGTAGTTCTGTTCCATACCAGGGAGAGCTAAGGCTCCATCTGGAAGTTCAATTATTTCATCCCTCTCTATCAGCCTTACTAATACCTTTCTAAGTCTATCCTCACCTGCTATTCCAGCAAAGCGCTCTCTGAGTTCTTTCCACGATACTGGTTTACCATTATTGCTTATAGACTCTTTTACAAGACGCTCCAGCTCATCCTCGGTAGGCGCCTTAAAGACCTCGATGTCCAGGTCCTCGTAAAGTTTTTTAAGCCTTATCATCAAAATTCACCAATGCACTTTTTTTCTAATATCTTATACATCCATAAAAATTTATAAACTTTTCTATAATGAACTATCTATCTACTTAATACTAGGCTTGTGTGTCCAGTCTGTAAGAAGCATTGTTAAGTAAAGCGTGAAAACTTGTATTTTATGCAATTTCACCGATATAGTGAGCCGGTTAAGGTTTCAAATGGTAAAGTGGAAAGGATCCGTATAGCTGTGTAGTAATAATTAGAGGGAGAGAGGTTTGATTGGAAGCGATATGATGTTTATATAGTAAGACTGGATGTAGAGAGTGATAGTAGTGTTAGCAATGTCTAAACATAGCATTAGATTAATAGTAACAGGTTTAAATCCTGATGACCTAGTAAAATGCAGCATTATAGCAAATAAAGTAAGAAAATACACTGAAAAGTATGCTGATGTACATATACTATTAATACCTAATACATTAGGTTTCAGTGGCATCATTGTTGAAGATGAGGGTGTCATATATTGTGATGATGAAATGGAATCCATAGATAGACTTATAGAAGGAATTGCGAAATTTATATCTAAGAAAAAATTCATCGAACCTCAGATAGCAGCAGGCAGCTTTAAGTAAAAAAGCAGAAACCACGGTTACAATATCAGCTTTTTAAGGTCTGAGTAACTCATTTGTTTTAGATATAAGGTTGAATACCATGGCTTTATACATAGATGAAAGAGAGCTCGTTATCGAGGTACTCTCAAGCTTAAAGAGGTTCTTTAAATTTAAAGAGCTTGAATCAATTTTAGGCATCTCAATCCCCACGCTATGGAGATACATACATGGTGATATTAGACCTAGCCAGGAAAGATCTAGACAAATGATTACAAAATTGCTGGATAGTGACATGATTGACATGATTAAAGGAAAGGTAGTTAAGAAAGATGAAGAGGGACTCATCAATGTTTACAGTCTTGCATATAACTTAGACATACTTACTATAGCCTCTATAGATGCAATGTTATGGGGGCAGAATATGGGATTTACCGCAGTTGCAACTGTAGAAACTGATGGTATACCGCTTGCCACACTCATATCAAAGAGACTTGATATAAAAATGGTTGTTGTAAAGAGAAAGAAAGAGGTAGGTTTCAATAAATTTATTGAAGTAAGCTATATTACTCGAACACCACCTGAGGTCGTATCACTATATTTACCTGAAGGAGTAATAGAATATGGAGATAGAGTGCTGGTAGTTGATGATCTTGTTAGAAGTGGCCGTACAAGTATTGCATTATTCGAGTTGATCAGAAGGGCTGGTGCTAGACCTACAGGTTTTTATGCTCTGATCAGCATAGGAGATTCTTGGAGAAATGTTGTGGAAAAATATGTGGGAGCTAATTACAGAGTGCTATTTAGGGTGGGTCTCGTCACAGAATTAGGGTAGATGGAAAGATTCTCCTTTTAATAAGCTAAATGGTGCATGTTTTTGGTTATTAAAAGAATTGCTGTAATTCATGACATTAATTACGGTGAATGTGATAAGATTGTCGATAAGGTTGTGAGTGAAGATGTTGACATTATTTTCATATGTGGAGGTATTAGAGAATGTAGAAAAATTGTTGATGTACCTAAGAACGTATTTGGTATTGCGGATTTGGAGGACGATACACATATTATAAAGTTTTTAAAAAGTAAAGGTGTATACATTGCAGGTAGATGGAAACAAATAGAAGATATCTGCATAGGGGGTGTTGATGCTAAGAATCCTATTCAAAATCTTTCGGCACTCAAAGAAAAACTGCCATATAGCTGCACAAACTTAATATTACTATCACAGTACCCGATATTAAATACTACCTGCTCCTCAATAGAGATTTTCAAAAAGAAAATAGCAATAGGATTTGCAACAGAGTTACTAAAAGGATTAATAGAAAGAATTGAGAAAATGGTAGTCGTCAGCTGCAATAAAGCTTTAGATGGCACATGTAAAGATGTTATTTTAGATGGTAGACTCTCAAGTGTAACTATAGCTAACCGTTTTACAAAACTTACCGTAATCTTGTCTAACACCATAGAGTTGATTATAGAGCATTAAGGTGGTAATTAGTATTGAATTTTGTAATACGTAGGATAAGAAAGGAAACAGTAAGATTTGAGAAAAAGGGGAGGCCTGGTAATATAAAGGTAGGAATTCTTATACCAATGCCATATTCTGCTGCTGTTAATTCTCTATTTTTTCAAACATCTTACGAATACATAAATAGCTTAGAAGGTGCTGTAGCATACAGATATGTATACGATGTGAAAAACGACATACTGGAAGCTCTTGATATGGAGACGAATTTTAACAGCCTTGACGCAATTCTTATATCCCTATCCTTTGAGCTTGACTACGTAGTTCTAGCTAGAATACTGGATAAACTTGGCCTTCTACACCGATATAAAGGTTATAAAAAGCCTATATTGATTGCTGGCGGAATAGCTGTCACTTCAAATCCACTGCCATTAAGTGGTATCGTCGATGCGGTCGTAATTGGTGAAGTTGATGATATATTAGAGGATCTTGTATACACTGTGGGTGAAGATAATCCTCTTAATCATTTAGAGAACTTCTACTGCATTTCTACATTACCAATAAGAGATAGGGTGAGGAGGTGCTTTACCAAAGATCTCAATCGAGCTCCGCATTCAGTAAATCAATTCTATGATATGGATGAAGAACCTGTCTACGGATATGGAATGAGGATCGAATTATCTAGGGGATGTCCATACCTATGTGCCTTTTGCATGGAAGGGCATATTCAACATCCATTTAGATATAGAGCTATGGAAGTAGTATGGAGGATGATAGAGAAAGGCTTAGGTAATAGCATCACTAAAAAAGTTATTTTCTACTCTTTAGCATTATTTAGTGTACCTTTCATGGATAGACTGATAGAAAAACTCATAGAGAACTCTATAAAAGCATCCCTTCCCTCGCTAAGGGTTGATCATATAACTAAGGAACGTTTGGAATCCATAAGAGAACTAGGACAAAGAACGGTAACCATAGCTCCGGAAACTCTTGTGAAGAGCTTAGCATGTTCTATAGGTAAATGCTATGATATAGGACATCTTGAGAATATAATTAGTGAGAGCCTCCGATGCAGCTTTGAACATGTCAAGTTATACCTAATTACAGGTTTTCCTAAACTAGATTTAAATGAGGAAATAAATGAATTCAAAAGAATTCTATCTAAGCTTTCATGGGTAAAAAAGGCGAGGTTCTTGAGAATTGTTCTAAATCCTCTTATACCAAAACCGTGGACACCATATCAATTCCTACCACCTGCTGCAGTACTCAACCTAGCAGAGAACATCAACAAATACTATAAAGAGGCAAGAAAATTCACTTTTGTTAGAATTGAATCATATAATCACAAATGGGCATTCGCGCAGGCAGTAATAGCACAGGGTAATGAAGAGATATCAGATTTGATAATCAATTGGGGTAGATACGGATTTAGCTTAAATGGGTTTTATAGAGCGTTGAGATCATTAAATAAAGAGTCTACCAGCTTTATATATCACGGCTGGGAGGAACTACCATGGTACAAATTTATTGATATGGGTTTACCCATTGACTATTTTAAAATGAGATACCATTACCTAATTAACTAATCTGGACAATCAGTGGAGACTTTATATTTTTTGGAACATCATCAATATTCGTTAGCTTTACCCTCTTAGAAATGCACTCCTTGAACTCACTGTAAATCTCTATACCCGAAGCGATATCACCAAATTTTATGGATAAAATATGCTTATCAGAGTTGAAAAGTAGTGAATTATCAAACCTTAACATGGATGATATAGATGGATGTATAATTATGGTCGAAGCTTCCCGAAAGTTTTTCAAAATAATATCATTAACTAGTGGATCGGATGAGGCCAGTATAATAGTGTCAAATCTTCTGCTACTATCATATATAGATACATGTTCACCTTTTACAATCTCAGGCCATAGAGTGTATTTAGGAATTATTGCTAACCTTGAAGCGTATAGCATTGAATGATACATAAATGGGAGGAGAGAGAGGTCATTGCCAACAATTAAGGTGCTGACACCCTTAACCGAGTTGAGCTGCTCTCTGTTGATTGAGAGTGCTGCTATGTATAGCATATCTAAGTCGCTAAATGCTTTTTGTGACGACTCCAGAACATATTTCGTATCAATACTGTATACACTCTGACAAGCACCATCGATCTCTATAGGGGCGTGTCCTAGTATTGGAAATACAGTTACTCTATCGCCTTCAGAAATATTACGTGATTCTACACCGGTCCTCAGCACCCTACCTACAGCAATAGAACCTAGAGTTCTTTTACCATCTTTAGATACCATAAAGCAGTGGGTTAACGCCTCATCCGCTATAGACATGTAGACGTACTTTACCTCCACCAAAACCTCGTTTTTTCTTAGTAATAATCCTGAATATTTTTCAACCGCAGCATAACCGCAATAATTTACTATAACTCTTCTATGTACTATGTGCCAACACCTCAGTACTTTGAGCTGCGTATCCTAGTTTCTGCAAATCCGCAGTATATAGCTTATAATAGACGGTTTTAAACTGTGGTAAAGGCTCTACTATATTGCTTCAATACTGAAACTACTTAAGTATCTGATTATGATTATTAATAAGCTGCATAAGTTGGAGAAGTACTCCATAATTCTGTAGGAGCTACTCTTAGCGAGTTTATGCAAACACCATCGAACAGCCGTGTATGCAACAATAGTGAATCAAATAGGTTATAAAGCTTTCCAAAAAGGGAATGATGGTTACTATGAACGAAGTATGCTTTCCTATAACGTTGCAGCGTACTTTAATTAATAAGGAGGTAAATTACTAACATCTATTCTGATTATACCTAGATGTTCAGCTATTTCTAGACTCCATCCAGCGAGATCCTTAGCAATATGTGATATAGCAGTATTCGGATGTAGTTCAATATCTAGCACCTCTTTGTACGCTCTTACGGCGGCTTCTGTATTGATTTTTGGAATAAATTTTAACGTAAGAGCATCTAGCAGCTCTAGAAGACTTCTTTTACCCTCTTTTATAAGCCTCTCAATAAATTCTATATCTTCAGATGAGGGTAGGGTTGATGATTTATCTATATTCATTTCATCTAATATTTCAAAGTATTTTTGCAGAATTCGATAATCTTTAACTATTTTCCCAGAGCTCAAAAAGAGCATAATATTTCACGCTATAAATAGTTTTATTTTTGCGTATTTAATTTATTATAAAACTTAGGGTGACAATGGAATGAATCTTATAAGGATAAGACCTGCAACGATGGATGATATAGATATGGTTATAGCTATCAATATTGAGTGTTTACCGGAACACTATCCATTTAACTTCTGGATAGAACATCTAAAGAAATGGGGGGACATCTTCTACGTTGCAGAGGTTGATAATGAAATTGTGGGTTATGTCTTGTCACGCATAGAGGAGGGGCAATCCCACTTTAAGGGTAGCTATATAAAAATGGGGCACATTGTTAGCGTAGCTGTTAAAGGAAAATTTAGACGAAAGGGGATAGCTACATATATGCTTCTGACGCTATTGAACTCCTTAAAAACAGTTTATGGTGCTGAAGAAGCATTTCTAGAAGTCAGAGTTAGTAATGAGCCAGCAGTAAAATTGTATGAAAAACTCGGCTTTACTATTGTCAAGAAGTTAACTAAGTATTACCTCGATGGAGAAGACGCGCTTCTAATGGCTAAGGCCTTATAGACCTATCTTGTATAGAGCACCTTTTTATTACTGGAAATTAAGAATAGATATCTTTACACTGAAGGATTTTGCCAGAGGGATCATATTTACTATAGGTTTTGGGATAAAGTTATTCTTGGTTACAATTAATAGTGTATCTGAATAGGATATACATTTTAATATAGAATCGTATTTATGCTTAGGTATATTCGTATCACCGCTGCACAACTCTATGATATCAGTGATACGATGTAGGTTTGTGGTAAGATCAGCTGAATTTATTATAGACCTACACAGCGCTACTAGGCAAGATATATTATCGAATTTAATTAATTTTAAAATTTCTATTATATCATTTAAATTCAGGTAAGCGTTGCTGCATCTTAACAAGCATTGTTTAAACGTATATGAACATTTACCATTGATTGTGGGAATAATTACTAAGGCAGCTTTCTCTACACTTTTTAGTATATTTTTATGGACCTTATCACCAAATAGGGAATCTGCTGTAATGATTTCTGCTTGACACTTTAACATGGTCTATCACTAAACTCTGGTGCTGGCAGTGATACATTGTCTAAGCTAAGTTTTAATCTTCTCTCGCATTCCATTAATAGCATATCAGTTAGTAGAATTTCACAAGCCTATTGTGCATTGCATTCTTCTTAATAAATTCTTGGTAATCCTAAGCATGACCTGTGGGGACTCACCTCTATGCATAGTGATTTCAGTATGTGGATATTATTTGAAACAAGGCAGTTACTGATAAGGTGCATTGTAATAAATATCATTCTAAGTGATGATGGTATATTTCATGGTAAGCATTAATATCAAAATAGTTAGCATTTATAGAGCTTCTCGACGCACTCCACAATTCAGCTTATCAATTCAAAATCAACATATAAATTTTATAAAGAATTCAAAGTTCAGCTGTTATGATTTAGGGTAACACTCTTCTTTATTATCTCTACAGTACTTTCGAGATATTCATCAATTAAACTTGCATGCCTCTTCCTTATGTGATCTTCCATTATCTGACTAGGCAATTCTTCACCACATATACCACATTTAACTATATAACCATTGACCTCCCTAGTTACTGGTTTTATTTTTAATACGACCGGGATAGCGTATTTTAAAAGTACTCTTGCTTTAACAACTGAGCCTGTTTTTTCAACAATTCTTTGAATATAGCCCCTAACTTGATGCTTACTCAAATTGTACTTTGTTGCAACACTACTTGGACTTACACTATTTACAAAATAGTCATGTACGGCCCTAACTATATCATCTCTACCAGCTAATATCTTAACAATCAGATACTCAAGTACAGCTTCGGTAGACGACCTCATTATATTACCCTAGTATTATTATAAAATTTCATAAAAATTTATAAATAGGAACTCATATGCAGTTCTATAAATACTAATTATAAATGGTAAATAGTGTAAGTATTTTAAATACTATTTAAGTATATGAAAAGCTTTCTGTTAGTAATACCTAAAATATAGCAATCCCAGTGTATCCATACTGTAAATGTTATTAGCTCAATCTCACTTATGGATCTTCTGTTTATTCAAAGTGTCATGCTGCATGATTATAATATATATATATTATCTAATTGGGTGCTATTAATAAGCGCCTTTTTTGGGTGCAGACGATTGTTCAGTGAAAACATGGATTACATAGAATTGAATATAAGGGCAACAAAAATAGTTTCAGTAAAATTAGATGCTGATATGATACATGATGTTGACAAAATGGTTAAGAAACACAATTTTAGGAATAGATCGGAATTTATAAGAGAAGCTCTAAATCTATATATTGAGCTCCTAAACATGTATGACAAAAAGGAACTGAAGGACGCAGCTAAGAATAGGCTCAAGGTAGCTCGATAACTATGAATTCCAAATCCAACTAGTGTTTAGATGGAGTTGTGGCTAAGTAATTTGATGCTCTACCCATGAAGAGATTGCTATAGGCTAGCACCTCTAAGCCCTAGAGTTCAACAGTTCTTCAAAGTATCTGGCTATCAATTTTAGTAGTTTGGCTATATTGTCACAATCTGTTAAACTCTCTTTATGGCAGGCAACTTCCAGTACAATCTTGCCTTCGAATCCATTCATACTAAGGGCTCTAAATAGCTCATCCCAGTGTATTGTACCTGTAGAAAGTGGTGGTAGATGAAGATCTCTATATCCATCATTATCATGGGCGTGTATAAGGTTGACGTACTTGGCAAGTTTGACATAGAACTCGCTAGGTTGGAAACCGTTAACAATTGCATGCCCTGTATCCAAACACACTCCAAATTTATCGCTTCCTATGCTGTTAATTAGATAAAGTAAATCGTTCGGAAGGTATCCATATACGCCTCTTTCAAGACGATTTTCAATGCTAAGTCTTATACCGTAGTTTTCAGAATGATAAAGTATTTTTTCAAAAAACAACATAGCTCTATCTCTAATCCTAGACGTATACTCTATGGAGCCTTCATCTATGTGTGGATTGTTAAATGGTATGTGTATTGCCGCCAAATTTATTCCTATGTCGGAATAAAATTTCAGCCACGTATTAAAAATGTTTATAACCCTTGTCATTTTATCGAGTTCTACAGCTAATCTTATCTCTTCACCATATGGAAGGTGAGCTACATTCATATTCAAATTGAGAGTTCCTGTGACGTCTACAACCTCTTTCATAAGGGTATCGAGCTGTTCACCATGCTTTACGAAATAATTAAAATTATCATAGCTAAGCTCAATACTAGTGAAACCATGGTCGTGTAATCTTTGAATGGCCTGTGAAGGTCTTAAAAACGCATAAAGCATAGTTGATATGTAAACCACGTAGCTTCACCTCTATTTAATCCCAGTGTAATTCTTGAACAGCAATCTTCTCTGATGTAAGCAGTTTAAAAGGGTTCTAGTGATCATATCGATGATCATGGTTATAATTAATAGAGAGGCTTAGAAATAGTTGACTGGTGGAAAACTTATATTGTTTCTAAAAACTCATTCCAACTCTATGAGGTAATAAAATTGCTGTATCAGTTACGTGCTCATGGTGGCACAGCACCTAGTAACTGTATTGATTTTTCAACCCCTATAAACCCTCTTGGAGTGCCTGAAGTAATTAAACAGATCATCTGTGAGTCCATTAAGGATGGGGTGTACTCCTCATACCCAGACTATAGCTATAAGATGCTTCGAGAGGCTGTTGCGGAGTTCTATGACATTAACCATGAATTCATAGTGCCCCTCAATGGTGCTGCTGAAGCTCTATATTTAATCGTAGGAGTGGAGAGACCTACTGCTGCAATGATATTTGAACCTACATTTGGAGATCATAGGCCCCTATTTCACATACTGTCGATGAATTATATATCAATCCAGTATACAGAACTTTTTGACAGATATACACTTCCATTCAATATACTGTCTAGCCTATCCAAGTCGATACACTCTAGATGTATTGTACTGTTCTCTAATCCTAATAATCCATTAGGGGTGTGTGTTCCTGTAGAAACTATTGAGAAAATACTTCAAATGTATAGAAGATGTATCATTATCGTGGATGAGGCATTCATAGAGCTATCAAATAACTGTGAATCTACACTTAGACTAACTAGGGATTACGAAAATATTATAGTTTTGAGGAGTCTGACAAAAACATTTTCAGTACCTGGCTTAAGAATAGGATTCCTATACACCTCGAATACCAATCTTTTATACAAGATAGAATTGTTTAGACAGCCATGGAATTTAAATAGTATTACTAATTACGTCTTTTCTAGAGCACTACATGAATATAGAGATGATCTTAGAAAATTTATCGAATATTCGAAACATGTGATAGAATGTGAACGACAGTTTCTTGAACAATCTCTTCACAAACTACGTATACACTTCTATAGATCTTCTGCTCCATTCATTCTAGTTAGGTTCCACACTGACGTCAAATATATAGGACAGTCCCTAAGAAGGTTGGGAGTATGGATAAGAGATGCCTCGACGTTTCAATCTCTAACTAAATATCATGGAAGGATATCGGTAAAACTGAGGAAGGATAATGAGAGATTAATTAATGTTTTAAAAAGTGTCTTAGAGGAGGAATATACATAAAGTTGCACTGCAAATTAATGATGTCCATATGATGGCGGTTGCAATGGCAATATTTAAACCTTTCTCTACAATGTAACCATTAATACTTCTGACATTGTTCCCTATAGTGTAACTACCGATTTTTTCAAGCCTAACCATCAAAGTGCCAGCCATTGCAGATATTGGGTGACCTGCATTTAAACTTTCAGTAGCACTATGATACTCTCTCCATATAGTGTATGCATAGGATGTGCTGGTTCCCACAAGAGGTGCGAGTAGAATCATGATAAGTGCAGTTAATCTAGCCGGAATGAAGTTTATTACGGTATCTGCCTTTGCCGAAAACCATCCAACCTTCCTATATTCATCTGTTTTGAATCCCAGCGCACCATCTAGCGTATTTATAATCCTTTGCAATAGAGCACCTATGGGTCCCAGGAACAATATGTAGAAAAGTGGCGAGATATATCCATCAACAAGACTTTCCGCTAGGGATTCAATGGCTGCTGAAAGCACGTGCTCCTCATCTATTTCATACACATTTCTTCTAACAATTTGCTGTGTCCAAAATCGTGCGCACTGCCAGTTACTTAGGTTGGAACACCTTTCAACATTTTTTACGATTGATATGAGTAGCCTTAGTGATATTGAGACTTTCACTAACCAACTTGACACAAGCACCCATATCAGGGGATGCACCAACCATGCTACGTATAACAAAATGACGTATGCCGCTAAGTGTAGCGATACTGTTAAAAACCATGCAACTACACCCCTTAGTCTTGATGAGTATTTTTTTCCGATTTTTATAGCAATGACATACGATGTGTGCACGGGATGCGTCATTAGAAGAAATCCTTTATGAAAAGGATAGAGAAAGTCGAATATGTGAGCAACGAGTACTGTAGAGATAATTAGATAAGGATTCTTGGGGTAGAGAAAGTCTGGAATCATATACATGCAGTCAACACCATGCAGATAACCCTTGTCAATTCATATGAGAAACCCATGACATCACCATTCACAAAGCCGAGTCTTCTCCTAGCATCGATGGCCACAGTTATCGAAGCCGCAATTGTAACTAAGGTTATAGTGAACGCCACATGGATTTCCGTATAAATTAAGGTTAAAACAGGTAAATACGTCAATACCATTACAATTGCATTCTTGACAAGATTAGTGCTAATCTTAGCACTTGACACAAATTTTTTTCCAAGTCCTTCGTAAGGTTCTTCAATTCCAAAAAAAGATGTTATATACATAGATTCTGCTGAGAGAATGTATATAAGTATTAACCATAGTGGAAATGGTTGAGTGGAATCTTTTAGTTTAAGTAGAAGATGCATGGATGTTGATGAAGTAATTAGGTTTAAAGTTGTGGAGACTATTGCAAAGGTCCCCTTTCTGGGATCCTTAAGAATTTTAATTGCAGGTTCGCCAGTTCTATGCGATCCTATAACATCACTGTAGTCAGCGTATCCATCAAGATGAATGCCGCCCGTTACCAATAAGTGAAAGAAAGGATAGAGTACAGAAATTATGACATTTTCTATCCTTATTATGTACAGAACCCATGTAACAAGCGAAACTATAATACCTTCAATTGCACCTATTATGGGGACTAGATAAAAATGGTGAGCAGCGCATTCAATAGAATTGGCATTTACAGGTATGTTTGTTAACAATGCAATCAGTGATTTTAATCCATTAATTATGTTTCTTAAGCTCATTGTAGGAGCACCGCGAATGAAAGGGGAAATGATAATTTTTACGTAATTATAGAGGGAAATCTGATCACCTATCTCTAAAATTGATGACATTCGCGCTCTACTCTCTTCAAATCATCGTAATCATCAATATCCATAACACTATTCTTGGGATAGGTTATGTTTCTCCAAGAACCATATGATTTTTTAAACAGAGTTATACCTACAAGCTTTTCACCATCATTATTTACTACCAGTGTGACTACATTTTCCTCCGTTTTGAGAGCTCTATCGATAAAATCTATCAGAATCTTGTTATTTGTCATGTATATATCAGCTCCTACTACGAGTAGTGGCTTGGGAAACATTTCTAAGAGAAGAGCAAGATCATGAACAAGATCTTCTCCAGAGGTTTCTACACATTCTGCAATATAATGCTTATTTTTACACACGTGTACAGCATCAAGTGTTCGCTTAGACAAAGCTATTACTGTGTATCGACAAACAATTTCTATATCCGTTAACAGTTTTTCTATCAGAGGCTTTCCACACACATGTGTGAGGAATTTTAAAGGAGATCCAAATCTAGAGCCTCTACCACCAGCTAGAATTACGCAGAGAATCTTATTCATCAGTGTCACCTTCATTTATTTTATTAAATAATAGTGTGTAGAGAGACCCGAGAAGGGCTGACAACACATCATCGGTGTACAGTCCAGCGTCATCGTATTTCAATCTTCCTAATTTTTTCAAGCTCTCAATCCAGTACATGGAGAACATAGCTTTTGCCCCACCTACGTAAAGGGCCAGGGAAATACCTATAAGTTCGTCGGCAAGCACCCTTACAGTATCGTTATTGTATTCAGTAGTTGTCAAACTTGGTATTGTGCCTGAAGAGCCGTGGATATCGAGCTCTCTAGCAGCTATAATAAAGCTCCATACATTTGGATCTTCTAAGATTTTATAGAGAATTCTCCTAGCCTTCTCAACAGCCTTCTCAAGTGGAACACCTGGCACTGGAGCTAATGCGTATATGTTCTTGAAAAGTGTTAATAGATCGTCTATGGAATATCCAGTGCAGTTCCTAAGTAGCCATTCGATACCATTTCTAATACCTGCTGATACTATGGTGCTGTAGATCATTCTAGCTACACTATTTCCGATCGGTGTGATCATGCCTGAGAAGAGTATCTCTCCATCTGAGTTGAGCGGTCTTGAAACGGCAATAGCGTCTGTAACTGTGCCTACAGCCCTGGACCGACACCTTAATAAAAGGTCGCAAGAGGCTGCAGTTTTGGCTTCCACAACCGTTTTTAAAAGATCGATCATAGCTTCTTTTGAAAGCGGCGCGTCAACATATACAAGAATATTTATAGTTCCTACCTTCAACGGTTCATACAATGCGCTATGATTAATGCATATAGGCGGCTCTAAGCCTATGGTCATCACAATCTCGCTTAGGTGGCCCTCTAAATGGAGGAGTTCATCCATCGATACAGCAGTTAGGAAAACTACTGCGGAATCTATGTTGAGAGCGCTTAGGATTTCCTTGTAATATTCTAGTATATCATTTCTGTTAAAGCTGCTCTCTACATGCTTAAAGACGGCATGCTTGACGGATTTAGAAGTGCTGTTGTGCATTGAAGCTATTTTTAGTGTTGATATGATCTCCACCGGTTTTGGAAAATCAATGACAATGGTATCTCTGTCAATTCTTCTTATATTGAGGTACATAGCTGCTC
The DNA here is from genome assembly GCA_025058535.1 of Ignisphaera sp. Lineage (GTDB taxonomy): Archaea > Thermoproteota > Thermoprotei_A > Sulfolobales > Ignisphaeraceae > Ignisphaera. The sequence goes on from JANXEL010000092.1 coordinate 25,022, forward strand.
ATCACAAGCAGTTTATATCAGCTGTGTGTAAATTTTTCAATTCTTTTGGCGCTAGATCTGCCTGTGGCAATGATGCTATAGTATTATTCACACCAACGTTACTCTCAATGGAAGAAGCACCCTTAATATAAATTCTATAGTAGATAAGCTTTAAAGGAGGTACTGCGTGTGTTATTCTCTGCTTTACATATGCGTCACAGCTGATAATTAAGTAAGGTATATCCACAAGTTTAAATACAAGTTTAAATTTAGATACCACTTGGGTTAGAAAGGTAGACATACAACCAAAAGCTGTGATCATCAACTCTAACACCCCAGATTTTCCAAAGACAGATGCTCAACACCTAAGGTAGGTGTGTATAGGGTGCTATTTAACTTGGAACTGGAAGTGTCTATACTGGAAACTGTCGAAATCTTTGTCGATGAATTAAAATGCAGTAGATGTATCTGAATTTTAATATGAGGTTTTTGAGTTGCACTAACTATTAACTTGACAAGGTCATCACAATCTGAAGCTTTTAAACCTTTGATCATGCATGAAACCGCCTGTACCAGTACAGATTAGCCGCATGGTAGTGGAGGTGGAAATGCTAATAAGCTTATATTAAGGCATTTTGGCTGTAATTCTATAGAGTTAAAATTAATAATTCTATATTTTAAACGTTAATGTTATTAAGGTCTCTTACCTATCAATAGATGGCAGATGCTGGTAGAGGTGCCTATATTGCCAATCAAAAATATTGACGATGCGATACTCAAGGATATATCGGTTGAAGAGGGGGTCGAGGTTGAATTCCTCAAGAGAGGGATAATGCATGGTAGAATAATTCTGCCAATGAATGTTAAAAGAAATCGTGTAAAGCCTATAGCTATAGGAGAAGGGCTTAGAACTAAAGTTAATGTAAATATTGGGACAAGTGGTAGTGTCAGCGATATAGATATGGAAGTCGAAAAAGCTAGGGTTGCCGCAATCTACGGTGCAGACACTGTAATGGATCTAAGCACCGGTGGTAATATAGATGAAATTAGAAGATCATTAATTGAAGCGTCCAGGCCTTTACCATTTGGAACAGTGCCCGTATATCAGGCTTGGATTGAAGGTGTAAAGAAATATGGAAGTGCAGGAATACCTTCTGACTGGTTTATATCTACAGTTGAACAACATTTACGGGACGGAGTAGATTTTATGACCATACATGCAGGTATATCGAAAGAGCTCGCTAAAAAAGCGATCAAGAGCATGAGGATTATGCCCATAGTTAGTAGGGGAGGTTCTATGATTGCAGTTTGGATGCTTGAAAATAACGAGGAGAATCCCTACTTGCAGCACTGGGACTACTTGATTGAATTATTCAAGGAGTACAATGCCGTAATAAGCCTTGGTGACGCTCTTAGACCAGGGACCGTTGTCGACGCTTTTGACGCTCTCCAGATAGAGGAGCTCGTGAATAACGCAAAGCTTGCAAGGGACGCGGTATCAAAAGGGGTTCAAGTAATGATCGAAGGTCCTGGGCACATGACTTTGGAAAAGATCGCTGCAGATGTAAAACTTATGAAGAGTTTGAGTGGTAGAGTCCCATACTATGTTCTTGGACCACTGGTTACAGATATTGCTGTAGGCTACGATCATATAGCAGCGGCTATAGGTGCTGCGGTAGCAGCAGCTAATGGTGCTGATATAATCTGCTACCTAACACCATCGGAGCATCTCTCCCTTCCAAACGTTGAACAGGTTAAGGAGGGCTTAATAGCTGCCAAAATAGCGGCACATGCAGGAGATCTTATCAAGCTTGGTGAAAGGGCTGTCAAAAGAGATATAGATATGAGTTTAGCAAGAGCCAGACTTGATTGGAATACTCAGATAGCTTTAAGTTTTGATAGGGAAAAGGCCAGAAGTATTAAGACTCAATTTGGAGAAACTGAGAGAAGCTGTTCAATGTGTGGGCAGTATTGTGTATTCATACTTTTGGAAAAGTATTTAGGGAAGCGAGAGGGTGTAAAGCTGGATGATATTTTAGCCAGAGTTCTGAAAGGTGTAACATTATGAACTCATGTAAGCATTCAGATTTGTGTATGTGGCTATGGAGTGTATGGGTTAAAACCCCTAAGCTCAATAATAATGACATCCTGATAGTATCTGCATGCCTACCGTATGTAAATAGGGAAATATATGAAAACTTATCCAACAGGAAACAAACTCTATTTGCATGTCCTGAAAGAGAACCGGCTTCATATTATGGGAAAATTGCAAGTATTATAAAATCCTCTAAGCCGAGGACTATAACCGTTGCTACAATTGATGGAAGTCCTCACTGTTTTCAATTGCATGCAGCAGTGAATGAGGCAGTATATATAACCGGAGAGGAGGTTGATAGGAAGCATTATGTTATTGTTGATGGAGAAAAGATTGTTGAGATATCACCAGACAGTGTAAGAGTTGCGAGATACTTACATTTAGTTGAAAAGCTGATAAACGCACATCCTGAAATACTGGAGGAGCTTAAAAAACACAGCCTAGAGTACATCGAATCGCTTAAAAATAGAAGAGAATTAAAGGAGCTGTGATTGATAAATAATAAATAGGAGTAAAACTATTAATGTGCTTCCTCGTAATTGTATTATCTAACATCTATTTACAATTCTGCACCTGCAGGCAGTTCCAATCGGATTCAAATATCGTTATTTTACAAAAGATTTAAAAAGAACTCTCAGAATATAGGGTTAGGGTATCCACATATGGATCACAAATATTCAGTAGCACTAGTAGCGATGCTTATAGTTGGAGTATTGACTGGTTATCTAGCAGCGGTAATGGTATTTACTCCTAGAGCTACAACTGTGGTAGAGACTGTAACGATTGTGAACACTGTAACGAAGCCCATTGAACTTAAAAGGGTGTCGGTAATCGATGCCTTTGGAAGATTAATAGTTTTTGAGAAAACACCGTCCAGAGTAGTATCCCTTGCTCCAAGTACAACTGAAAAGATTTTTGCCCTTGGCCTTGATGAAGTAGTTGTTGGCGTGGATTCTTACTCCAACTATCCGCAGAGAGTTCTAGAGCTTGTCAATGCAGGTAGGATCACAGTAGTCGGAGGCCCATGGACACCAGATCCAGAGAAAATCATTGCGCTAAAGCCAGAGCTGGTCTTGATGTGTAGAGGCGTAAGACCGCAAGAAACTCTCTATCCAAAGCTTGAAGAAGCTGGTATAAAGACAGTATTTCTACTTTGTGATAATGCTAAGAATCTATACGATATTTTTAGCGATCTTCATGTAATTGGAACAATATTTGGCGTCGAAGAAAAAGCTAAATCAATTTCAAATGAATTAGAGAGGAAGGTCAGTGAAATCTCGCTGAAATTAAAGGAGGCTAATGTATCAAAAAGAAGAGTGCTTGTCCTCATAGGGCCACCTTCATGGGGTATTTACAGCGTTGGTGGGGATACATTCATTGGGTGGTTGATAAATTCAGTAGATGGTATAAACATAGCAGGAGTGTATAGTGGATGGCCACGGCTAGATTATGAATTTATACTTCACAACGATCCTGAGGTAATAATAATTACGGCACACGGTATAGATCCTAAGGAGATATACAAAGAACTGTCAAATACGCCGATCGCTAGGACATCTGCATGGCTAGAGGAGAGAGTATACCTCTTTACAGATGAGGCTAATGATGTACTCAGTAGACCAGGACCCAGGATAGTTACAGCACTAGAGATACTTGCTCATATACTACATCCGGAAGTATTTGGAGAGCTTCAGAGAGTCGATGTGTATAGAGTTACAGAGGCAACGTGAATAGAATGTAGTGATGGCTAGGGCGCACACTCAATGGCTCTAGAACTCTATAGAATATCTATGAGGCGTTTTTTAACAGTATTTTCATCTCTATCTATTGTACTCCTATTCATGTTTGTACTATCTCTCTCAGTAGGCTCTACAATGGTTAACCCTATTGAAGTTTTCAACAAACTTTTGCATAGCTTAATTTATAAAGCAGTAAATACCCTAGGGATACCACATGTTCTAAAACCTGTAATTGAAACGGATAGAGTGTACAGTGTAGCCACACTTAGACTTGGAAGAACTATAGCGGCTATTTCGACAGGCGCTCTTTTAGGTGTTGCAGGACTTCTTATGCAGACAGCCACTAGAAATCCTCTTGCAGAACCATACATACTAGGACTTTCATCAACTGCACTGACTACCATTGCAATTGGTATAATATTGGTACCGAACATAATGATTCATAAATGGGCTCTAACGACAATAGCATTCATTGGAGCTCTCTTAGGATTTGTTCTAACCATACTTCTCAGCAGGCTAGCAGGTGGTACAAGTATTTCACTAGTTCTATCAGGTATTGCCATAAATGCTCTTTTCTCCGGGATTTCCCACACGCTTCTCTATGTAGTCCAAAATACTATTAGGATGCATTACGTGTTTCTTCTTATGGGCTCAACATCTACCATACTTTTAAATGATACAATCTTCCTTATACTACCTTTTGCTGCTGGAACCACAGCATCATTGCTTCTATTTAAGATACTGAATACCTTTCTATATGGTGATGAATATGCTAAACAGTTTGGATACAGCCCCAGCTTGGTTCTCATCATTATATCTGCCATAGCAAGTGTTTTGACAGCATCAACAGTGGCTACAGTTGGTATTGTTGGGTTTGTGGGGCTGGCTGCGCCACACATATCTAGGCTTTTAGTTGGTACAGATCATAGATTCTCATTACCAATTACAGCTATGATTGGTGCTATGATAACTACTATAGCTGATGTAGTTGTCAGAATCATATCCCTGTTATCTGCAGGTTTGGGTGAATTGCCACTAGGGGTTATCACCTCTACAATTGGTGCACCATTTCTAGCTTATCTAATTATAAAAAGGATGAAGGGGCATGAAGATAGTTATTAGAGATTTGGAGATATGGTACAATTCCATAAAGGCACTAAGTAACATCTCTCTAGAGATTGTAGATGGAGAGCTTACCTTTGTTATAGGTCCCAATGGCGCTGGTAAATCAACGTTGCTAAAGGCAATTTCATTAATAGTACCACCAAAGTGGGGTGTGATATACATTGATGGTCGCGATGTCAAGTTGTATAGTGTTAGAGAATTAGCAAAAACCATAGCATATGTTGCTCCGCACATATCTAGGTCCATACCGTCAACAGTATTAGATTACCTTATGACAGCTAGATACCCTTATACAAGTTTCCTACAATTCAAAGAAGATAAAACTGACTTAGAAGTAATTGATAAAGTATCCAGACAAATGAATATAATTCATCTACTTAACAGAAGACTTGATCAGCTAAGTAGTGGTGAACTTCAAAGAGTTGTAATAGCTAGAGCATTAACACAGCAACCTAAGATAATTTTGCTAGACGAACCATCAGCCTTTCTAGATCTTCGTTATAGACTTGAAATCCTGGAGCATATAAAAAACATTACAAGAACGGAAAATTTAATAACCATTATAGCCATACACGACCTCTACTTAGCTTCGCTGTATGCAGATAAAATTATACTGCTTTCCAACGGTTCTATAGCAGCCTGTGGCAATGTGGAAGAAGTCTTGAAGGAAGAAGTTATAGAGAGGATATATGGTGTTAGAGTGGAATTGCTGGAAGTAAAGGGTAAACGTATTATACTACCAGTAGAGCCCCTAACCCTATCTACCCCTCAGCAAAATACCTAATTAGATTAATACATAGGTTTCACAAACATCACACTCACACGGAATTTTGGTAGTAGAATTCAAAATATAGGATCTTCATTACACTTATGGCAATCACGATGCTTTACTAACATTGCATATGATATCACTACACTACATCACTATCGGATGTTTAGCGAAAGTCTTTTCTAACCCCTCTAAACAAGTATGCCGTATGATTACTGAGTTTTGAAAGAGTGTTATGGTTAGGCATTAGGTGGTAAAACGCCTTGCATGAGGGTGTACCTATCCACAGAGTTCAACAGATAAAGCTAAATAATATCCTTCCACCACTTCATGGCAATATCACTCTTAGAATTGTGAACAAATCTTCGCTAAATGAAAGTATATCAGAGGATGAATTGGCTGTAATTGCAGCAGTTATAAGGATGCACATATATATGAAGAGAGGAAATGGGGAGGATCTCAATCACAATGACTGTCATAATAATCCTTGTATAGACTCTAAATGGCTAGTAAAATGGATACTTGAAACTGCGGATAGTGACCCGTTAAAGTACAATGCCAATGGTTTTAACGGTAAGATAAGGCTAATTGACAGTGAATATGAAATTCCCACATTTACGCATTTAGTATGAATTAACTCTTTTTAAGCATCACCAGTAGTATAGCTATTAAAAATAGCGCTGCTATGGTTGCTACTAAAGCCAAACTACTCAAGTTTACGTGAATGTTACTCGTGTTAGTCTGTGTATCTGCCGTAATCGTTGTTGTAACCGTTATTGTTTCAGGTGGCATGGTTATCGTTGTTGTAACCGTTATTGTTTTAGTCTGGGTTCCCTTCTCCTGTGTTTCTACTTCTTTGCTGATTTCCGAAGACTGTGGCTGTAATTGCGATAGTTCTATTCCAAGAACCCTGTATATTGACAATACTATTGATAGTCTGGATAGCATTATTAATTGAGTTTGAGGGTAGGACTCTAAAGCTTTTATCATCTCTATATGTAGCGGAATGTCTATGGGTGGCATGTTAAGTGTGGATAATAATGAGAGTGATGTATTTATAGTTTTATTCACTGCCTCTATTGCTGAATTGTAGTCCTGTAGAAAAAGGGATACCAATGCTAAATGCATATAACTTATAGAACTTATTCCAAGTGCGAGCTTATCAAGGGGATTATCTACTTTAAGCAATAGTGAATATCTGTACACAGCTTCTAAGGATACATCTTCGGGGAGCTGTGCCATGGACGAGAATGCTACTATGTACGTATAGATGTTTTGAGATAGTGTTGAAATGTATAGAGCCATTCTATCTAAATCATCTCTAGGTACAGATGAGCCAAAGCCTTGGTATTTATCTAGTAGTGTAAACCACAGCTTTGCTGTATAAATTCTAGCAGAGGCAAGAGCTAAGTACTGAGATATGGTATCAATGTACCGAGATTCAAGAGTTTTATTTATATAAAGCAGAGCCTCGTAGGCTCTATCCAAAGTGTTTATAGTGATAGAAAGCCTAGCTATATCCATACCATTTTTTAAATGGTATTTATGCACAGAATCTATGACCATATATACAGAACTATTTATAGTACTGATTTCATTTGATATGAAGGTTTCATCTGCAATTGCCTTAAGTAAGTAGAGACGCTGATATGCATACACAAGTGCTTGGAAATATAGAGATGAAGCGGCATAAGGCTTTCCACTCCTAGCTAAGATTTCAGCCCGGCTCTGTAAATTATCGATGTTAGAATCGATGCTCTGAAGAATACCTCTTATATAGATACCAGAATAACCGCGTATCGATGATAACGCTCTATCTTCGATGGTTTTACTCTCATTCACTACTTTCATTATTTCGCTAGTTAGATTAGGTATCCAATCATACAACACTTCATTTAATGTACTGTATATGGCGCTTAATCGGTCAGAGGGGTTGGTACCCCTAGGTATTGCCTTATACACCCCATTCGTGAAAATCTCTATTGCTTCAAAAACGTTTGCAACAGGTATTACTTGAACGTTTAGTTGAGCACCGTATGATACTAGATCTATAGTTTCTGGAATAACTCTAGTGATAATAGAGGGACCGATCCTTTGTGAAACGACCCTGTATACAACGTCTTTCGTCTGTCCATATGGAACTAGGAAGATCTTAGCCCCTCTGATAGCGGCAGCATCAAGTTTATACTTTAATCCTCCAACGGGTCCTATACTACCATCTGGTAAGATCATGCCCGTCATAATAACGCCCTCATTAAGGGGTAGCCTGAGGAGTGCTGAAGCGAAAGCTACAGCAGTAACGCCACTCGCGCTAGGTCCACCGATAATTGGAGTATCAGATTTTACAGAAGCGTAGAAGTCGCAGGCATAGAAACTTGTATTGGCTACACTACTTGCCACTAAAGCAGCTACTCTAGTAGATGCCTGTAAATCAATTTGAGTAAGAGGAAGAGTTTCTACGTATACATGACCAGATCCAGGACATGTAACACGCACATATAGGTCGGCTGAAACTCCTATATAGGAACCATTTGACAGTTGGCTGACGGCTACTATTACAATACGTCTTGATTCATCTAGTGAGTAGCTGTACGCCAAGGTAACTGCAGGCAGTAGTGCTGTTGCAAGTATCAATACTATGAATATCACGTAGCCTCTGGATACCATAGAGCTTACACTCTACTGGTTGATGCAGAGCTGTGTTCTCCATTTGGACACCTAAAAAGGTTGCTCACTATTGGTGAGTTTATTTAGATTATACTCTACAGGTTTATCCATCAGTCTTCTAAGTAGTTACAT
>JANXEL010000025.1 GCA_025058535.1 Ignisphaera sp.
ACTAGGGTGGATACTGTTACAACAACTAAGGTTGAGACAGTAACAGACTGGACAACAACAACACTACTAGCAGTAGTACTCCTAATAATAGGAATAGCAGTAGGATACATAATAAAAAGAAAGTAATATAGAATAAACAAAAACAGATGAATAGGGACTGCATTTAATAACAATAAAATTTTTTAGCCTAATATTGACAGCATTACCACATCGAGGGTATTTGGTGGCAAGCTCACTGCAGTATGGGTGTAATGATGTCGAAGAAATTTATAAAGTTTCTGTGCATGAGGTTAGCATTTTTCATTGTTGCATACATAGTTGCTATAACGTTAGTTTTTCTACTCCCGAGGATTATTCCTGGAAATCCCCTTGCACTTCTACTCACCCAGATTCTCCAGCAGGCAAGGGTATCTAGACCTGAGGAGATTAAGGAGGTGTATTTGGTGCTTCTCAGAGAGTTTGGTCTTGATAAACCAATATGGATGCAGTACCTTGATTTTCTATCAAGGGCTTTTGTAGGTGATTTGGGAACTTCAATCTCATACTATCCTAGAAAGGTAATCGATTTAATAGCTCCAGCACTACCTTGGACATTGGCAGTGCTTGTTCCAGCAATATTAACTGCGTGGAGTATAGGAAATGTTATGGGGGCTGTAGCTGGGTATAGAAGAGGGTCTATATTTGAGAAGGTAACTATGACGTTTTCGTTCATAATGACCCACATACCGTATTACTGGTTTGCAATGTTCATTCTCTTTGTGTTTGGCGTTCGGCTAAGGATTTTCCCTGTTGGCGGCGGCTACTCACCGTGGTTAACACCGTCTCTGACACCACAGTTTGTAGCAAACCTACTATGGCACTACATCCCACCATTTCTCTCTATAGTTCTTGTTTCAGTTGGTTCATGGGCTATCGGTATGAGATTTATTGTTGTTAATGAGCTAGAGGGAGATTACATTATCTTTAGCGAGTCTCTAGGGGTTAGCGATAAAATACTGTACAGATATGTTTTCCGTAATTCCCTGCTACCTCAGGTCACGGGATTGGCTCTAGCTTTTGGAAATGTGCTAGGAGGGCAGGTTGTCATGGAAACAATATTCAACTATCCCGGCACTGGGCACATACTATTTCAAGCATTAGTATCGCTGGATTACATAGTAATCCAGGGTGTATTCATAATTTTGATAGCAACTCTGTACCTAGCCAACTTTATTGTAGACTTCATATATGTTCTGGTGGATCCAAGGATACGTATTGGTGAGTGAGGGAGGAGCATGGGTGGGAGGCTCTACCTTAGGCTGCTGTTTAGGAAGGGGAGATTTCTTCTAGGATTTGCAGTATTTATAGTGATCTTAATGATTGGTTTAGTGGGTCCCATTATCTATACAAAAGATCCGACCTCATTTGATGGACCTACGGAATCTCCACCTAGCCTCGAATATCCACTGGGGACAGATACTTTTGGAAGAGATTTAATGGCTCAGCTAATCCATGGCGTAAGAACGTCGCTCTACATAGGAGTTATAACGGCCTTAATTGCAACATCAGCTGGTTCCTTAGTAGGTGCTGTAGCAGGTATTAAGAGTGGGGTTATCGACGAAGCGCTCACATCTGTGACAAATATAGTTCTTTCAATACCTTCAGTGCTACTGGCCATACTAGTTGCCAGCTACTTTAAGGTTAGAAGCATAGAATTGGTGGCTTTCCTCCTAGGAATTACAAGTTGGCCTTGGTATGCTAGGGCTATAAGGGCGCAGATTAAGAGTCTTAGGGAGAGAGACTTCGTATACCTATCCAGAATGGCTGGCTACAGCGATCTAAAGCTCGTTGTAGAGGACATCTTCCCCAATATTGCGTCATACATGCTCATGGCATTTGTGAGCTATGTAAACACAGGAGTTGTAGGAGAGGCAGCCTTAAGCATCCTGGGGCTGGGCCCGTCGCGAAGCGTATCCCTTGGAATTATACTTTACTGGGCCGCCAGTAGAGAAGCCTTTAGAAGGGGGCAGTGGTGGTGGTTTATACCGCCAGGCGTAACTATAGTTGGAATTATTTCATCCCTCTACGCAATAGCTACCGCAGTAGATGAAATCTTGAATCCAAAGCTGAGAAAGGAGTAGCCTCTATAGTACTGGCTGAGTCTCACCTCAGAGGGTAATGGCGCTAGAGAAGCTATTTGAGCCGCTATTATTTATTGACATACTATCTAGTAACTGATATGTGTATCGTATGCGTAGCACAAGATATGCAGGGATCGTAGCTCCTCACTAAGTACATCACCTTTCTCTTCACATACTCAACATCATCTGTGTGTCTATCTGTAAGCAGCCTTACTGTCTCCCTAATGTCGCGCTCCATTGATGGTATATTCATTGCGGTTGGAATGACAAGATTCGCGTGTGTTATTAATCCATTTTCACTACACTCGTAGTGGTGTATGAGAAGCCCTCTCGGTGCTTCAACAATTCCTATGCCCCTACCCCCCTTTAGAGTGATTTTCACTCTTGGTATAGATGGTACAGTGGAGAGCTCATCTAAAAGTGCCGCAATCTTTTCAAAGCAGTACGAGATCTCTATAACTCTAGCCAGGTTGTAGAGTAGTGGGTGCTGGGGCCATCTCCTAATTAGTGATTCAGATTCTCTGTACAGCCTTCTGGTAACCTCGTATGGAATCTCTAGTGATGCGGTGAGCCTGGGGAGGGGTCCAACCCTAAACACCTTCCTTACACCATTTACGGCTATGTACACTCTCTTGGAGTAGCTGTACTCGATAGGCTCCTCCACCACGAAGTCAGTATATCTCTGTGGATCGAATGAGAGTTTTGTGTGATTGTCATCTACAATCTTCACTGTGCTATCGTAGAACTCCATTCCTTCGCTGCCTGTAAGCACCACTATGGGCGTTCTTATGTACGCTATCTCGGCAGAGTTGCCCTCGATGAAACTCTCTATTCTTTCCATGATCTCTCCGTACACCTCGGCTAGAATCCTTATGCCACTCTCTGCCTCACTTTTCAGTACATGCACGTCATCTCTCGATGGAAGCCTCAGCACACCACCCGGAACCGCGTTAAAAGGATGTACGTACCTTCCTCCACTGACATCAACTATGCGTGCAGCACACCTTCGTAGCGTCATAAGCATCTTAAATATCTGTGTGGAGTACAAACCGCGGTCTTCCACACCGGACTCTATATCTGGATATAGTAGAAAGCCTAAGTGTAGTAGGTGGCTCTGAGCTATGCCACCCAGCCCCATAATCTCCCTCACTATTCTCGATGCTCTAGGTGGCTCTACACCCAGTGCGGCATCTACTGCCTTGACCGAAGCTAGGTGGTGTGCAACTGGACACACACCACAAATGCGTGGAGCTATATTTGGTGCCTCCTCAATGGGTCTTCCAACGAGTATTTTCTCAAAGCCTCTGAACCCTCCTGCCCTCAGTTCAACGTCCACATCACCATCCCTAACCACTATCTTCACATAGAGGTGACCCTCCACCCGGGTCACAGGCTTAATCTCTATCATCATACCTCTCCACCTCCTCCACGCCAACCCTCCTGTGGTACGGTATTGTGGAATATGGTAGTGTGAACATTGACAGGAGGCCCACAGGATCGGGAACAGCTTCAAGAATCCTCTCAAGTGATTCGCTTGAGTGGAACACACCGCTTAGAGCATCTATCATGCTAGCGGCCTGGTCCCTCGAGCTGGGCAGAGGCCCCATGCAACCTATGCATGGAGCTCCTCTGCTGGGGCACAGAGCTCTACAGCCACCTAGAGTCGCTGGACCCATGCACAGAATTCCCTGCTTTAGAAAGCAGGTGTTTGTATCGATATCGTTTAGCGAAAGAATTCTCCTCCTTGGTTCCTTCAGAGGCTTCTTGTCATCTCTATTAAGTGGGCATACATCGCACACACTGGTTTTAGGTAAAATGAACTCCCCTCCATGAACTATTACATCTAGAAAAGCTTCTATTAGTGGCTCAGGTGGGGGGCAGCCGGGGATTGCG
>JANXEL010000093.1 GCA_025058535.1 Ignisphaera sp.
AAGGAGTCTTCAGAAGAAGCTGAATCTAGATGATTCAGCAGCGCACTGGATGGCGATAAAGTCTATGGAGGTCTATGGAGCCTTCATTGCTTCAAGGAGTAGCTACATAGATTGCGTTGATTCTGTAGAGAAGGTCTTTACCGTATGGTCTAGAGGTCGCCTACCCCTCATAATGCCCTTCAATATTATTAGGGAGAATGATCTTCTACCACACACATGGTATGTAACAAGTGATGCTATTTCAGTATTTATAGCAAGTCTTCTAGAAGCTGATATGGTTGTGCTGACAAAGCTTGTTGATGGTATAACAATCAATGGCACTGTAGCTGCAATAGTTAGAGCACATGAAGTTCCGCTAGATCAAGATGTAATTGATAGCTATACACCAGTGCTGATTAGACGATATGGCATCCCCACAGCAATAGTTAATGCAGGCAATACCAAGACTGTAAGTTGCTTATTAGAAAAAATTGAGGGCTGTCCATCCTACACCCTCATAATACCATAGCTGTTTTCAGAGAGTGGTGGGATTTGGTGCCGCTGACTTGATTGTAGCTATAGTGCCGGTTAAAGATATTAGTAAAGCAAAATCTAGACTTAGATGCATTGATACACACACTCGTATAGAAATTGTAAAGGCTATGCTGAGAGATGTTCTCCATGCGTACACAAGCTCAAGGTATGTTGATAGAACCGTTCTAGTGACCCCAAGTTTAAGCATAGATGTTGTTGAGGTTGTCAAGAGCTTCAATGTGGATGTAGTTCAAGATGATGGTAGTGGTCAGATTGAGGCATACAATAGAGCTCTCAAGACCGTATCAGATAGCCATAGATTTGATGCTGTGTTTTTCGGAGTAGCGGACACACCATTCATATCAGGTACTGATGTTGATGTAATTGCAGAATTTTTTGAGAAGGGTTTCGATGTAGTTCTAACACCGTCCATCGATGGTGGTACAAACATGATGTTGCAGAGGTACCCACTTATGGTAGAGCTTATGCATGGTAGAAACAGTTTTCAAAAACATCTGGTTAGAGCAATTCAAAAGACAACCAGGGTGTACATATACAGCTCACTCACTACAGCTATAGATATAGATACGATTGATGATATTATGATGGCTAGACAGCTATGTATGATGTATAGAAGAGAACTCTGTAGGATTATATACGGGGTCGCTCCAACATATAAATGGTATGGTTGCGTGTAGATGGTGTCTATCATATGAAGATTGTGCTGCTTACAGGTGGTCAGGGTGGTTTAAAACTTTTTGAAGGATTGAGGGAGTTGGTAGATCCAGACAGCATATCTATGATTGTTAACACTGCTGATAATATTTGGCTTCTAGGTCTCTACATAGCACCTGATGTCGACTCTGCTACATACCTTACATCTGGAATTCTTGACACCTCTAGGTATTGGGGTATTACCGGTGACACCTTCAATGCCTTTAGTGTAATTGAGCAGCTTACTACTGAGAGCTGGTTTGCACTAGGGGATAGAGATCTAGCAATACACATTGTCAGAACCTACATGATTAAGCAGGGGTTTAGATTAACAGAGGTTACAAGGCATATCTGTAGAGCTCTAGGATCGAGAGGAGTAGTTATACCTATGAGTGATACACATGTTGAGACACACCTACATACAGATTTAGGAGATCTCCACGTCCAGGAGTACCTAGTTAGGTATGCAGCTAAGCAAGATCCTGAAAAGATAAAGGTTTCCAGTATTGAGTATAGAGGCATTAGTGATGCTAGGGCTACCCCCGAGGCTTTAGATGCTATAAACAGTGCAGATTTAATTATACTAGGGCCCAGCAACCCCCTTTTGAGTATAAGTCCAATACTACATACGCAAGGTGTTAGGGCGTGCATTAAGAGGAGACGGGAGGAAGGTGTGCCAGTAGTAGCTGTTACTCCAATTAGTAGAGGTAGAGCATTTACTGGAGTTGCTCACGTTCTACTGAAACACTTAGGCTTTGAACCAACAGTTTATGGTGTAGCTGAACTCTACTCTGATATAATATCAAGCATAGTTGCAGATTCTTCAGAAGAAGAGCATCTAGTTAATAAAATTAGGGGGAGGCTTGGAGTGGAGGTCATATTGGCCGGTATAGCCATGAACACCGTGTGGGATAAGACGGCGCTCGCCCAAAAACTTTTAAGCACAGTGATGAGCCGTAGGATTATGGGTGGTAGTAGTTGAATCTACCCACCCCTAAAACAGCACCTTCAAAACCACTAGAACTATCAGTGGCAGCAGTAATTATGCTCTCCGTTCTCGCCATACCCATCCACATAGCTAAGATCGACTTTCCACTAGCTCCATTCCTAAAATTTGATCTCTGTGGAATCCCATTAGCGGTAGCAGGATTTGTGAACCTTCCATTCTCAGTTACACTAGGGCTACCTGTATTCTATCTAGGAATACTGCTAACGGGAGCCACGAATCCTCTAAGCCCACTCATGAAGGTTTTTGCCGAGGCTTCAACCTACATACCGATGGTGTATATGTATAGGTATCTTCATAAGAGGAATCTCCACACATCAATTAGGACAGCATCTCTTCTAATCATAGCTACGGCAGTAGCAAGTAGATCAGTAGTGATGTTCGTACTAAACATCCTCATAACACCATTGATAGCAACGCTGTTCTGGGGAGCGCCCTCATATACCATAGCACTACAGAGAATCATCATACCTGTCCTCCACCTAATAACACTATTCAATGCAATCTCTGCCGTCTATGTATCAGCGCTATCGCTACCTGCGGTTAGAATTCTTGAGAAGATGGGCTTTATCACACGCCCCACAACCACCTAAATCAAATTTTTAACACAGTTGGTTGCGGTAGAAAGCTATTAAATTAGAACAGAGCTTTAGGATCTCGAGAACGGACAGCGCATCAAAGACATGCTGCGCATGGTAGATTACAGTGCTGAGGGGGTTGGCATACACCTTTATTTACACTTCCTCTACTAGACTAAGCATCATCACTAGATTAGTTGTTCCGATCACTATACTCCTATACCTTCTCATAGGTCCATTCCTTAAATTAAGGATTTTACCTAGCCTACTTCACATACTACCTGCACTGACTATGGTGCTGGCTATTCTCTATTTGTGTGGTAGTTTTAGGAGGGTGTTGGGAGGTTTGCAATTTGTTGCAATTTTTTCAGCAGCAGGCTTGGCTATAAATGCATTTGCGAAGATCTTCAATCTTTGGATTGTTGATATTGTTAGTGTAGCTGTATCATCACTAAGAGGAGCACTCATGTTTGTAACCATAGCTCTAGTTTTTCAGTGGATAAAAATAGGAGAAGTTAGGTGGCTTTTAGAGAGAATTGGTTTGGGTAGATTAGGAGCTGCCATAGCCATAGCCTTTTCACAACTTCCATGCATAATTGTGATGTACTCCGAATCGCTGGTAACAGTTAGGTTGAAACATGGTTCTAGATATTTGTACAAAGCTGTATTACCACTAATTCTCTACTCTGCAAACCATGCTAGAGAGATTGCAGAGGCTATGTACATCCACGGTATTCCAGGCTATCCAGTACAGACCTCAATGAGAGTCAGAGACGTAGCTGTAATTGTGGTTTCTATAACGGTGCTGCTAGGATCTCTATACACATCAATATCAATAAACACGTAATTATGAAGTAGGATAGAATAGTATCTAGAAGGAAATGAATGGTGTTTTAATGTGAATAACCTGCATTTAAGAAATAGAGTTAAGCTACATGTTATTAGAAGAGCTGGTAGGTATTGGCTACCTGGTTCAGATGTTGCTAAGGAGATTGTGAAGATTTACGGTGATCTAATTAGGGATGGTGATACTGTAGTTGTATCTGATAAAGCTCTCAGTATAGCTCTTGGCAGCATATACGATGAGAGTTTAATGAGTGCAGATCCTGTAACCATAGTAATGACATTCCTCACCTCAAGGGTTGTATGGGGCTATCTTCTCAAAAAGCTGTTCGTAAATGTGGATACCGTTAGAATTTTATGTAAAACTCCACTAAATCTATTAGCAAAACATAAGAAACTAGCACTCTACTACGGTGGAATAAAGCACTTCTTAAAACCAGTTTCTGAATCAGGTATAGATACTGTGAACCTTCCATACTATTATGTATCTATTCCATTAAGAAATGTCGACGTAGTTGCTAGAGAGATAAAACAGTCCATCGATAGGGTGCTATCGGTAGATGTAAATATTCTTGTTGTCGATACTGATAGGTGCTATGTTCCAAAGCACACTAGATCCATTGCACTTGCAACAAGACCCTCTACGGTAAAAGGTGTTATAGATTTTGGAGTTCTAGCTTATGTTCTAGGTAGAGTGTTTAGAAGTTCTTTTAGGAGATTCCCAACGCCAACAGCATACGTAGGCACTCAACTTGATCTCTACACAATTCTCAGACTAGCACGTGCAGCTGAAAAGTTTCGTGGATATGGTGTAGGGAGAAATATTATTGAATCAATTAAAGCGTTTAATGGAGATGGGCTTAGATCGCTTACGTGGTCAGCTCTCAGAAGAGTTAAACACTACCCTGCTCTAATACTGAGATTTAAAAAGCTGTAGTTTGTTTTATGCTAATAGCTCTCTCCACCTAACCTCCTTCTCAATAATTGTTAGCAGATCCCTATCTCTAGTCCTCAGCGAATCTGCTGTAATTATCCCCTGCATCTCTCTAAGCTTTTCAACCGTTGTAAACGTGTCATACGGCACTAGCAGTATTGGTGTTCCCGTTTCTCTAGCCTTTATTAGAACTCCTATGGATGGGTAGAGATTACCTGTTAGAATTATTGTGCTTGGTCTTGTTTCAAGAGCTTGCATTATCAAATCAGTTCTATCACCACCTGTAACAATAGCAGCATTAACTGCTCTTCTAAACCATCTAATTGCTGCTTCAGGACTCATAGCACCAATCAGAATATCCTCTACTAGTGAATTCAGCTTATCTCCACCCTCTAGTACTTCAGCATTCAGTGCCTCTACAATATCTCTTACAGTTAAAGCTGTAAGTCTAGGCCTCTCCTCAATTACACCAAGTACTCTAATTCCGAGCTTCTCTAGCTGTGGAACTATTAGGCTTCTAATACGCTCAGCATACATTATTGGTACGGTATTGAGTATAACACCGTGTAGTTCGCCACCAGATCTCTCTATAAAGCATTTATAGAGTATCGTTCTATCTACTATTTCATCAATTATTACCCTACTTCTGCAGTCTATAACAAGCACCATTTTTGCTCCAAACATCTTAGCAAGGTCTACAGCACCACAGTTGATTGAGGCTAAAGCTTCTGCTGGCGTATATCCTTCGATAATAATGATATCCTTGCCCTCACTGACCTTCTTAAAGGCTTCTAAAATACTATTTTTGACATCATCTATGCGTTCAGAGAGCTCAAGGTAGCTCCTGGATACAACTATAGGTGAAATCTGTTCAATAGGGCTTTCAAGCCCTAGCGCCTCTTTAACTGCAATAACATCTGTGTCAACATATTTACCAGATGCGAGTCTTGTTCTGGCTATTGATATTGGTTTAAAGTATGCTACTCTAAAGCCTTCTGTAGAGAACTTTCTTAGCAGTCCATATATCAGAATTGTTTTACCTCTTTCACCAATTAAGTATATAGCCTTCATAACCATCACCTATGAAAGTACCACCTTTACATCTATAGCCAAACTACCCATACCCTCACCATATACAAAGAGGGGGTTAATATCCATTTCTACTATATCAGGTATATCACTAACCAATTGACTAACTCTAAGCAGAGTGTTTATTATCGAAGATATATCCGATGGCTCCTCACCTCGGTAACCCCTCAACAGAGTGTACGCCTTAGTTTCACTAACCATCTCCTTAGCTTCGTGAACCGAAAGGGGTGCTAGTCTAAATGAAACATCCTTAAATATGTTTGTATATATGCCACCGAGACCAAACATTATAACATGCCCAAATACAGGATCTCTAGATACACCAATTATTACTTCCCTGCTTCTTGGAACCATCTTCTGCACAACCACTCCATATACCAACGCCTTTGGTGCATACCTGTATGCTCTATCAATTATAGTTCTGAACGCATCTCTTACCTCCCTCTCCGAGTTTAGATTCATCACTACACCTCCTATATCAGTCTTGTGCATAATATCTGGCGAAGCTATCTTTAGCACAACAGGGTAGCCGAGTTTGGCAGCTATATCGACAGCCTCATCCTCATTTCTTGCAAGGCGTGTAGGAGCCACCGGAATGCCATAGCTTCTCACAAGGTCCTTAGCCTCTGACTCCAACAACGTTCTACGATTTTCACCTCTGACACTACTTATTATTGAAAGTGCCGTAGCTCTATCAACATCAAAGAATGTTGCTCTTTCTGATATCTTCTCTAGGTACTCTAAGTTCTCTCTATATCTACACATACCGTAAATTGCAGCGACCCCTCTCTCCGGCAAATCATATACAGGAATGCCGCTCTCTATAAGTACTCTAGAGGCTTCCTCAACCATATCGCCCCCTATGAACACCCCTATCATTGGTTTATTTGGATACTTTTTATTCAACTTCAGCATGGCCCTGGCAGTCTCTACAGGTTCTGTCATAGCCTGGGGCGTTAGTATCACCACTAAACCATCGACATTATCATCATTTAGCACGGTCTCTATAGCATAGCTGTATCTATCAGCTCTAGCATCCCCCAGTACATCTACCGGATTGTACACTGCTGCAGCAGGTGGGAGCTTTGATCTAAGATTACCCACAGTATCAGGAGCAAGCGATGCTAACCTTAGCCCTCTAGAGACAATCATGTCCGAGGTCACGACTCCAGGCCCTCCAGCATTAGTCACTACCGCAATCCTATTATTCATGGGCACCGGCTGACAGCTAAACGCTATAGCATAGTCAAAGAGCTCTGAAAGGTTGCGTGCAATTAAGATGCCCGCTTTTCTAAGTCCTGCTTCGAGAGCCGCTATACTGCTCACCATGGCTCCAGTATGACTCATAGCAGCTCTAGCACCAGCTTCCGTAACACCACCCTTAAGAAGTACTATTGGCTTCTTCCTACTAACTCTGCCTGCTACCTCGATAAGATGCCTACCGTTCTCGATAGATTCTAAATACAATAGAACAACCCTCGTATTGACATCTTCTTCAACAGCCTGTATAAAGTCAGCCTCATTCAAATCAGCTTTATTACCTAGGCTCACAATTCTCGAAAACCCTATACCCTTCTTAATACTCCAATCAAGAATTGCGGTAAGGAGAGCTCCGCTTTGAGATATAAATGCTATATTGCCTCTCCTCGGCATAGTAGCCGAAAACGAGGCATTTATTGGCGTGTAGGTATCTATAATACCAAGGCAGTTAGGCCCTACCATCCTCATACCATACTTCCTAGCTATATCCAAGAGCCTCCGCTCCCTCTCAACACCGTCCCCACCTATCTCTTTAAAGCCGGCTGAGATCACAATAAGGTTCTTAACACCTTTTCTACCACATTCTTCAGCAACATCTAAAGCTATAGAGGCAGGTACAACAATTACGGCAAGGTCTATATCGTCTGGGACGTCCAGCACTGATTTATATGCCTTGATACCCAGTACTTCCTCTGCCTTAGGATTTATCGGGTATACCTTTCCTTGAAATCCGCTGTTGATAACATTCTTCAGTATTGCGTGCCCAACCTTTCCAGGCTCCCTTGATGCTCCGACAATGGCTAGACTTCGAGGTCTAAATAGATCTATGTCACCATTGACCATTAGTATCGCCTTTTACCACGTCTCCCAGCATGGCACAGTAGTGAGCACTGGGACTTAAATAGTGTGCGTCTTTAAGCTTTAAAATGTTTAAACCTTGAAGACGATTCTGGAGATAAGCATTAATACTTTAAACAATATCTTAGTATATGTATTAGTACTGCAGAGTGCAGGTAGAAATCTGTTATGCACATGCCGAGATTAAAGCCAAAACTCCTCGTTAGTATCTGGACAGTAGATGAAGTGCCAGAGGTTATAGGAGGTGATGCAGATATAATTGATATTAAGGATCCCTCTGCAGGTTCTCTGGGGCTTCCGTCACTAGATACGGTTCTTGCTGTGATTAGTAAGGTTAAAGGGTACAAAGAGGTGAGTGTGGCGGTGGGTGATATAAGAGACTATACTCAAGCTCTTAGCTACATAGCGTATACGCTTTCCTCACTTAATGTCAACTACATTAAAATGGGAATAGAGGTGGAAGACTTCAATAATGCTCTCTCTATTGTTTCTCAAATCAAGAGGACAGTTGAATTTTGCAATAGTAACGTCAATATCGTTCTGGTTGGCTATGCTGATTGGAAGAGCATAGGTGTACTGGAGCCTCTAGAAATTATCGAACTTGCTAAAATTGCTAGAGTTCGTGTAGTCATGATCGATACACGGATTAAGAATGGTAAATCAACCTTTGACCACCTCTCACCTAAATATCTAAAAGAATTCGTAGCGAGTGCTCATAAGAACGGTTTTCGTGCTGCTATTGCCGGCGGTCTAAAGATAGAGTATTTGCCTGAGTGCGTTAATCTGGGTTTTGATGTAATTGGTGTTAGGACTGCAGCCTGTAGTGGTGTTAGGCTTGGGAAGATTTCTAGAGAGGCGATCATTGCCTTGAAAACAGAGATTGAGAAGCAGTGGAAAAGGATAGTGCAGAGTCTGGACTCATGACACTTATTGGTACGCTACTAGTTTTTCACTAAGTTCCCTCACTATACTTAGCCTTCTCAATCTAGTAAATTCTTCTTCCTCCATAAATGCCAGTGCTCCTGTAGGACATGCCGCTACACAAGCCGGCAGCAGACCCTTCGCAGTACGGGCTCTACACTGATCACATTTTTCAATTATCCCCTTGGAGTTGAGTTCTGGTGCTCCAAAGGGACATGCCGATATACATGATGTACAACCAATGCATTTATTATCATCAACAATAACAATACCATTAGCTTTCCTCATAGCTCTTGTCGGACAGACTCTAATACATGGTGCTTTTTCACAATGCATGCACTTTAGTGGTATCGCGAGGAAGTCCGTAACCTCGTATACCGAGATGTATGTTTTTCCATGAATCTCTATACAGGCTATTTCACAGGCATGACAGCTGATGCATTTCGCTACATCTATAAATATTTTCCTAACCATTGCACTCCCCTTAAAGTGGGGACAGGTAAATACCTCTTCCAGATCTGTATTCTAAAATTTCACTTAGCTTTCTACCCCTTTTTGTGGGAGTTACTAGTAGAATGTTTTGGAACTCCTTGGTGTACAGTTCTCTATGCTTCAATGCATCATCTATTTTCCTATTTACGAACTTACCTATGGTTTCGATACCACTACCATTCATGGGCTTAATTTCAAGTAGCTTCATCTCAGTAGCTCTTTCAACTAACTCCTTTCCTTTAGAGTCCATTATTAGTAAGCTATTCCAGTTCTCTTCCGCTCCTATAGATCCCACGTTAACATTTGCATACGGCGAGAAGAGCTCTGGACACTGTTTGCATGCTGGTCTAAGCCCCTTTTCAGCTTTCTTCAACGGATAGTCAAGCATCTTTCCATCCCTTAGAGTAAACCATAGCTTTCCTTTCTTTATGTTCATTTTAACCACGTCTTTGAATGTTGTACCGAGCTCCTTTAGTATCAATTCCATTCTATCCCTAGTGAAACTGTGCATACAGAAAAGCCCTATCTTGAGCGCTATAGTACTATTGTGCTTAAACTCGAGCCGCCTAATGTTTTCAAGAGCCCTTAGCTGGCACGGAATGCCAACTACTGCGACTCTGCCAACGTTGATTCTGTCCATAATATCGTATAGTGCGGCAAGCACTGGAGAGAAAATATACTTTGAGCTAGCCGCATCTACGACCTCACTCTCACTCTGTGTAACCATGGGTCTGGGATACCACTCGTCATCCCTTTTCAGGATAATAGCGTAATCTACGAAGCCCACTCTTAAAGCTGTTAGAAGCAGTGTTGTGGTTGTTCCTCCATCCTGCGCCCTGCTCAATACCTCATGCATAGTAGACCTTGAATAGTATGCTTCTCGGTAGCTATATGTATCTACGTTAAACAGACCTGTCGGTATATTTATCTGAGGACAGATCTGCATACATAGTGTATGCCGACATCTTTCACATGCTTGGGAGTCCTTAACAATAGGCTTATCAGCAGATTTCTCCGGAATATAATCGAGATTCTTTGAACCTACATGTGTTGGACAAATAGCTATACATGCACCACAGAATGAGCAAAACCCTGCATCTATGTTTGTCAGTACGTTTGTTAACTTCACGCTCAAAATTATTCACGCACAGAGTGCTTGTGATGCACAGCAGATTTTAAGTTTATACCACTTGAATTTCATATCCACTTCAACTAGTTTAGCCAACACATAATCATCTATCTGAATAACCATCGCTCTTTAGGCATTACGATATCCTTAAAGCTGGTGTCCTCACATCTACTATATTCTATTCCTCTAACTATTGCAAATGGTGTGTTCTCCGTCGATTGCCCCATGACGAGCTCTGCTGCAGCTGCTATTTCATCTACAATAGCAATGTTTTTAATCCTAAGTATGTAGCCATCCCTATCACTGAGACCTCTATAGTCCCTATACGGACATATTCCTGCGAAGCCTATCGCTAAATTGATCTGCCCCTCCCTAAATGGTCTACCATATGTATCAGACACTATAACTGCTGTATCGATTCCTAGTTCGCTCTTAATGCGTCTTCGAATATTTTTAGCTGATGTGTCTGGGTCTATAGGTAGTAGGACGACCCTTCCTGTTCCCCCAGTATTTGACTGATCTATTCCCGCATTTGCTCCTACTATACCATGCTTTGTAAGTGTTATAATGTTATTTCTCTCTATCTTTAAAATTTCTCTAGACTCTCTTAGTATTAGTTCAACTAGTCTAGGATCCTTATCGGTTGCGGTAGCTATCCTTATAGCCTCTTCGGACGGCTTGACACTTTCTAGAAAAATGATACGATTCTCGGACTTAGCGACAACCTTGCTGCACACGACAATTATGTCACCATCCAGTATTTTAACACCGTTGCTTTCTGCTGCTGTAATTATTAGTTTAGCTATATCATCTCCAGGCACTATTTCCCTATCTATTCTAAGTCCATAAATTTCTATCTTCTTCATTTCATAACCCTTCAGACACATTACTATCGATTTATGTGACCTAAAAATTTATAAATAGCAATGGTTCCTATGGTTAGGGGATGAAATGTGAGCCTTAGTATAGGAAGCGTTCTGGTTGAAGATACGTTTGCAGAAGCCTTTCCAATGTACGCCACAAGAATTATTGTAACAGCTAAAAACCGTAGATGGGCATTGATAGCCGGAAGAATTGCTACGGGTTTTGGTACATCTGTTATTGCAAGCCCTGGGGAAACCGGTATTGAGTGTCTCCTGTCACCTAGACTTACGCCAGATAAGAGGGTTGGTATAGCCATACAGTTTTACCATACGGATCCTGCAAATCTTAAAATAATTACAATCTCAAGAGTTGGTCAAACCATACTTACATGCCCTTCTGCAGCAGCCTTTGATGGTCTGCCATGGGCTAAAAGAAAAATGAGAATAGGATCAGCGCTTGCAAAATTTGGCGATGGTTTTGAGAAAGAGGATGCATTCTATGGTAGAAAGATATGGAGGATACCTGTAATGGAGGGTGAGTTTGTAATTGAAGATACATTTGGTGTAGTTAAGAGCGTAGCTGGGGGAAATATCCTCATTCTTGCTAGGAGTAGTGAGTCTGGTTTAACTGCTGCTGAAAGAGCTGTTAGAGCCATAAGGAGATACGCTAGAAGGGTTATAACACCATTTCCAGGTGGTATAGTGAGGTCAGGCTCAAAAGTTGGATCTTTGAAATATCCTAAGCTTAGAGCAACAACGAATCATCTATACTGCCCTACACTAAAGGACATTGTTAAGGATTCCAGAGTGCCTCGCGAGGTCAATTCGGTATATGAGATAGTTATAAATGGATTGAAAAAAGAAGATGTGTTGTTCGCAATGGGTGTAGCGATGCGCGCTGCATCAGCAGTACCAGGGGTAGTAAAGATTGATGCGGGTAATTACGGTGGTAAGCTCGGGCCGTATCACCTATATTTGCGAGAGGCTCTAGAATTAACTAAACGCATCAGCATTCAGATATGAAATGCAGAATACCATTAAAATTTTTTAAGTTCATTTAGACACAAGAATAGCTTCTAGAGGAGAGATGCATGTCCCAAGAAGCATCCAATGTGGTAAGGATTTGTGTTCTTAAACTTGGTTGTATAGGCTCAGCACCACTCCTCGAGTACTTACTTGATGAGAGAGCTGATAGAACGGACATTGAGGTTAGGGTTGTTACAACAGGTGCAAAGATGTACGATGAAAAATATGGTCTAGAACTAGCTGAGATGGGTCTTAAGGAGGATTGTGATCTGTACTTAGTCGTGAGCCCCAATGCAACCACTCCCGGGCCAACAAAGGCCAGAGAAACTCTTAGAGATAAGGGTAAACGCGTTATTGTTATATCTGACGCACCAACATCTAAAATTGTAAAGGATCTCGAAGCTAAGGGGTTTGGCTATATAGTAGTTTTAGCTGACTCGATGATTGGTGCTAGAAGGGAGTTTCTAGACCCTATCGAAATGGCCCTCTTTAATAGTGATATAATACGTGTTCTAGCCGTAACTGGTGTCTATAGACTCCTTCAAATAGAGATTAACCGTGTGATTGACCAGATCAAGAAGGGTGCTGCAGACATCCAGCTACCTAAAATCATAGTCGACAAGGAAACTGCTGCAAAATACTCTGAATTTAGAAATCCGTACGCAAGGGTCAAAGCTATGGCAGCTTATGAAATCGCTAGACATGTCGCTGATTTAACTATGGAGGGCTGCTTTAAGGTTAAGGAAGCGGAAAGATATGTTCCAATAGTTGCAGCAGCTCATGAAATGATGAGGTATGCTGCACTGCTAGCGGATGAAGCTCGGGAGGTTGAGAAGTATGGTGATACTGTTGTGAGAACACCTCACAGCACAAAAGGTGAGGTTCTGTTCAAAGAGAAGCTGGCTGAAAAGCCTGTTAAAAAGGAATAAAATGTGATACTTAATGCCACTGAAATTCAGGCTGATAACAGGTCGCACAATTGAGCAAGGACGCTCCATGGAGGCCGAGGGAAAATTTAGCGATGGTTATAGAAAAGCCGTGGCCCTGGCTGAAATGAATCCTAAAGACGTTGAAATCCTTGGTATAAGAAATAATGCAAAGATCGTCAGTGTATATGGAAGTGTAGTAGTAGGTGTAAAACCCAATAGTGATGTTCCTCCCGGCTTGGTCTTCATTCCAATGGGTCCGTGGGCAAACGTATTAACGCTACCGGCAACTGAAGGAACAGGCATGCCAACATTAAAAAATATTGATGTTCATGTTGAGCCTACCTCTGAAGATCCAACACCGCTCAGTGCTATATTAGAGCTCTATGGAGTTGAAAAAATTAGCCACAGACCAACTGAAAGACCATTAGCAATAGGCAGTAGGAGGGTGGTGAACGATGTTCCGTGTCCATTCTGTGGTGAAGTCTGCGACTTCCTTACCGTAGAGCTAGAAGGTGAAAAAATAACAAGAATATTGAACGCTTGTCCAATAGGACACGCAAAGATAATGAATTACCACAAGCATAGAGTCCTAACCCCCATGATTAAACATGAGGTAAACGGGGATTTTATAGAGGTTGACCTTGAACAGGCACTAAATAGAGCAGCAGAAATCTTAGCAACGGCTAAGTATCCTCTAATATACGGTCTTTCCAACACTTGCGTGGAAGCTATAGAGCTCGCTGTAGAGCTTGCTGAAATCACTCGAGGCGTCATCGATAACACCACCACGCTATGCCACGGCCCAACCGTGATGGCTGTACAAGAAGTAGGTGCAGTTAAAATAACCCTAGGTATGGCAATGAATTTAGCAGACACTATGGTATTCTGGGGCTGCAATCCAATGAGCGCGCACATTAATCACATTAGGCGCGTTGTTATTCCAGAGGGAAAATTTGTCAAAGGACGTAAGGAGAGAAAAATTATCGTTGTAGATGTAAGGAGGAGCGAGACAGCAAAACTCGCTGATATTTTCATACAGGTGGAGCCTGGTAAAGACTATGAGCTATTCACCGCTCTAAGAATGGCTCTAAGAGACTATGATATAGAGGCTCCTAATGTAGCTGGTGTCCCAAGGGAGAAGATATATGAACTTGTGGATATTATGAGGACGGCTAGATTTGGTGTTATATTCTTTGGCATGGGATTGACGCAAGGAGGTGCAAAGCACAAGAACCTTGAAGAAGTGATAAAGCTCGTACAGGAGCTCAATGAATGGTCTAAGTGGACTCTTCTACCAATGCGAGGCCACTACAACGTTACGGGCTCCAATCACGCAATGCTTTGGTTAACAGGCTATCCGTACGGTGTAGAATTCTCCAGGGGGTTCCCAAAAATGATACCTGGCGTAACAACAACTATAGATCTACTTATGAATAGTGAGGTGGATGCTGCACTAATCATTGCTAGTGACCCTGTGGCACACTTTCCACAAAAAGCTGTTGAAAATCTGATGAAGTTGCCAAAAATAGTTATCGACCCCTTCTGGTCACTAACAGCTGGCGTTGCAGATGTTCTCATACCATCCGGTGTCACCGGCATAGAGTGTGAAGGTACTGTATACAGGCTGGACGATGTTGCACTTAAAGTTAAGAAGCTCGTAGATCCTCCCAAGGATGTATTATGTGATACAGATATTCTCTCTAGACTCATCAGCAAGGTTAAAAAGTTAAAGAGGCTGGCCTGAAATGGTAGATATTATTATAAAGAATGGTTTTGTGATTGATCCGCTTAACAACGTTAAAGGAGAGCTGATGGATGTTGGTATTAGAAATGAGAAGATTGTAGATCCCAGTGAAGTAAGGGATCCTGGATCCATTGTTATAGATGCTGGTGGAAGACTGGTTTTAGCGGGAGGAATAGATATACATTCCCACATAGCTGGGCCCAAAGTTAATATAGGAAGGCTTATGAGGCCTGAGGATCACTATCTGACCAATATTCCGAGCAAGCTGCCATTTAGAAGAGCCATGACAGGTAGAACTGTGCCCAACGTGTTTGCCATAGGGTACAAATATGCATTGATGGGCTATACACTTGTTGCCGAACCTGCGTGTACTCCACTGAAGATGAGGCACGCACATGATGAGCTCAATGCAATACCTATAATCGATAAAATGGTTTTCGTGTTGGTTGACTCTAACTGGCTCGCTTTGGACCTTATGTCTGAGAAGCAAAAAGATATGCTAAAGACGTATCTTGCATGGCTTTTATATTCGACAAAGGCCTACGCACTAAAGCTTGTTGATCCAGGAAGCGATGCTGCTTGGATGATGGGGAGGCCGAGCCTTGATTTGAATGACCAAGTTCCTGGGTACAACCTCACGCCTAGAGATATAATACAGTTGACTGGTGAAGCAAATGAAGCTTTGAACCTTCCCCACTCAATACACGTACACTGCAATAGACTGGGCTTTCCAGGAAACTACATCACCACGCTAAACACCATGAAACTTGGAAAGGATTTTGCACTAAGAAATAGAAACAGCATTCATATTACACATGTACAGTTTACAGGATACGGAGGAGATTCGTGGGCAACGCTGGAAAGCGGTGGTGAAGCAATAGCTAACGAACTCAACGTCAACCCCTATGTGACGCTGGATCTGGGGCAGGTGACGTTTGGTGAGGCAACCACCATGACCGCTGATGCTCCCTTTGAATTTGTACTGTATCACCTAACTAGATGGAAATGGGCTAGCGCTGATGTCGAGAACGAAACGGCTTCAGGGATAGTTCCCTATAGATACCGTAAGAGAAGCTATGTAAATACTGTACAGTGGGCAATAGGTCTCGAAGTTTTACTACTGTCAAAAGATCTCTGGAGGGTCTTCATAACAACAGATCACCCTAATGCTGGTGTGTTTACAGACTACCCAAAGATATATGCATGGATTATGAGTAGGAGGTACAGGGAGGAGACGTTAAAGGAGGTGAACCAGAGTGCGCTAAGGAGATGTGTACTCCCATCTATAGATAGGGAGCTCACCCTTTATGAACTGGCTATTATTACTAGATCTGCGCCTGCTAAACTCCTAGGGCTAGAAAAAGAGAAAGGTCATCTTGGAATAGGTGCCAGTGCCGATATTGCTATATATGATATCGATCCTAGAGCTGTAGATCTCAGTAGAGATTATGAGAGGATTCTAAAAACGTTCAGTAGGGCATGGTGCGTCATTAAGGGTGGCGAAATTGTGGTTAAGGATGGAGAAATTGTGCAGACAATCTATGGAAGAACGTATTCTGTAGATCCATATACCGCAATACCTGATGATCTTCGTAGGGAGTTTGAGGTGTATCTCAAGGATAGATTTAGACAGTACTACACGGTCTCACTAAACAATTTTATAATTAGAGGACATGAAATTAAAAAATTGAATGAGATTAGGTTGAAGTCCTGGAAGTAGGGTGGTATGGATGTCTCAGGAGAAGGCCTCTATCTATGCAAAGTTGAAGGCTAAGCCCAGCGTCCCTATAGACCTTAGATCACTTAAACCTGATAGGGTAGCAGGTCTAAAGAGTAGTGATATCAAAAATATTAAAATAATGGAAGGTGGCAGGGAAACGGTTGTGGAGGAGATATTTGAGGTTGAAAGCCCAGCTGCTCTTCCACAGAATCCTGAAAACATAGAAATTATTATATCAGGTGACGGGGCTAGTAAAATTAGATATCTCGGCTATAAGATGAATGGTGGGAGAATCGTAGTTGAAGGTAATATTGGCCCCTTAGCTGGCTACAAGATGAGTAGAGGCAGTATAGTAATTAAGGGATCAGCTGGAAATTGGCTGGGTGCTAGGATGAAGGGTGGATCCATAGAGGTATTTGGCGATGCAGGTAGCTTCATAGGAGCAAAGCTACCTGGTGAAAAATTTAGCAAGGGTATGAAGGATGGCACAATAACAATTCATGGCAGTGCAGGGTCCTATATTGGATTAGGTATGGGTGGTGGCACAATAATAGTTGAAAAGAGTGCTGGCAACATGGTTGGAGGATATATGGCTGGAGGACTAATCATTGTACAGGGAGACTGCGGTGATTTTATTGGTGCGCGGATGTCCGGTGGTAGAATAATAGCCGTTGGTAGGGTTGGAGGCATACTACCCAGCTTCTACATAGATTCTGTAGTAGGTGAGGTTAGGGCAAGGGGAAGGATATTTAAGAAGCCGTTCGCACTATTTGTGGGAGACGTCCTCACCCCCGGAAGGGGAACTATTGCAGTGTCACTTGAGGAGAATAAAACTGTTTTACAGCCCCTTTTAAAACTCATTGAAGAGGTGAAAGTACCTTGAAACCCATGAATAAGCTTGCAGTTAATCTGATTAAAGAAGGTGTAGATCTGGCCCATGAGCTTAAGGTCGAGATCCTAAACGTTGGAGGTGCAACTGTAATTGACGCTGGTGTTAAAGTTGGTGGAAGTGTGGATTCCGGTATTCTTGTCTCTAAGGTTTGCCTTGGAGGCCTTGCTTCAGTGTCTTTAACACCCCTACTTATCGAGGACATGGCTCTGCCTGCTATAGCCGTGTCGACCGACTATCCGATCGAATCGTGCATAGCTTCCCAGTTGGCTGGATGGAGGATCAAAGTCGGAGAGTTCTTTGCTAATGGCAGTGGACCTGCAAGAGTGCTCGCTAAAAAGCCTAGGAAGCTCTTTGAAAGTATAGGCTACACGGAACAGTCTGATGAAGCTGCTCTTGTTCTAGAAACTAGTAGAATACCCAATGAAGATGTTATAAAATATATTAGCAGTGAAACTGGTGTGGAGCCTAAGAATATATATATCGTAGTGGTTGCTCCAAACAGTATAGCTGGCACTGTACAGGTGAGTGCAAGAATAGTTGAAACCGGGATATTTAAGCTTAATACAATAGGATTTGATATAAAGTGCATCAAATACGGATTTGGCGTTTGCCCTATAGCACCCATTCATCCAGACCCACTGGTGATGATGGGTAGAACAAATGATATGTTGCTCTACGGGGGATCCACGTATTATGTAGTTAGCTATCCAGATGATGCTAAGCTTAGAGAGTATGTAAATAAGACCCCCAGTTCCTCCTCTAGGGATTACGGCAAGTCGTTCGTAGAACTTGTGAAACAGTTTGGTGAGGAAATTCTATATAAAGTTGATCCAAATATATTCGCACCTGCCACGGTTACCGTAAATAATATCAGCTCTGGTAGAACGTTTAAGGCTGGCTACATAAACATCAATGTAATTAAAAGTTCCATAGCTTTAAGTTTAGTTTAGATTAAACTATTTTTTCGCTTTTTCAATAACATATCTCGCTATCTCTAATGCAATATCCTTATCAGTGATAGTTTGAAGGCCTCTCCACCCAGGCTGACTATTAATTTCAAGTACGTACGGCTTACCATCAGCTACGGCAATGTCTACCCCTGCTACGTCGCATTCCACAGCCTTTGCAGACTTAATTGCCATATCTTCAATTTCAGGGCTGAGCCTCTCTATAGGCAATGGCTGCCCTCCTTGCGATACATTGGTTTTCCACATACCCTTTGGCGCAACTCTATACATAGATGCTGCTACTCTCTCACCCACAACTAGCGTCCTTATATCCATGCCACCATGGCGCAGAAATTTTTGAACGTAGAGTACGTGCCTTGTGAATGCCATTGCGTGGAATACTTCCCATAAAACATCCCTGTCGCTTAACACTATCTTTGTGGAGCCGTGACCCCTTGATCCAAATATAGGTTTAACAACAACTTCCCTGCTCTTGAGGTGATTTAAGTGTCTGTATGCAAGTGAAGCATTCTCTGTTACAATGGTCTCCGGCACCGGAATTCCGTGCAGCTGGAGGAGATGTAGCGCCCTAAACTTGTCTACACATCTTTCTATCGCTTGTGGTTTATTCACTATCGTTACACCGTAGTCTTGGAGAGCATATAGTAAATCCATTCTGAAGATTGCCCATTCGAGACTACATCTACCAATGGGCCTTACAATAATAGCGCTAATCTCCTTAACTATGTCCAACCCATCTACAATTGCTTTAAACAGCCCGCCGTTAATATGAGCAACAATATCTCTAAATCTAAATGGGAGTGCTCTATGTCCAAGCAATTCAATTGCCTTTGCAAGTCTGGAAGATGCCCACCCATTAGGGTTTCGAGTTAAGATTCCTATTAGCATAGTCTATCGTCACCACATGTATATCTTCATCGGTATACACTATACACCTGCCTTAATTTTAATGCTATAAAAGTTTAAAAATTTCAGGCCAACTATTCTAAAGTATATATTAATATAGAGTGGTGACGATGCAGAGCAACATCATTTCTGAAATAGAAAGAGAAGCTGAGCAGGTTCTCAAGGAGGCTGAAAATAAAGCCCAGAAAATTATTGATGACGCTAGGAGAAAGGCTCAAGAGATACTATCTGACGAGAGTTACCGTATTGATTTAGAAAGGTGGAGAAAAGAGCACGAAGAAAAAATAGCGAAAGATGTAGAGGAGATACTACTCAGTGCGAAGAAAGAAGCTGAGCTACTGTGGAGTAAAGCACAAAAATCGATTCAAAGTATTGCAAAAAGAATTGCATCGATGGTTGCAGGCACTGAGATCCCATAGGATGCACATCATGCTTAGTCTAAGATCTCTAGTACTCAGCGACCCAGATACGGCTTTTAAGGTATATATAGTTACGCCTATTGATTATGCAAGTGAGGTAGCTGAAAGGTTATTTAAATTAGGTAGTTTCGAGCCAATACCACAGGAATCTAAAGAAAGGGAATTAATGGAAATAAAGGAGTATATAGAGTTTGTCGAACAGCTCAAACTGTTATACAATGAAATCTCTTCACACATTAAACATCCTACAGCCATCGAAATTACCGAAATTCCTATAAATACAAGAGAGAGCCTTAGACAGTTGCATATGAACCTTTCTTCCATTCTATCAGACATAAAGGTGCTCAGCAACGAAGTATCGAATATGAAGAAAAGTACTGAAATACTACTACTAACCAAACAATTAATTGAGAAGATTTTGGAGAAGTACCCAAATGCTGATACATCACTACTACACTATAAAGGCTCTATCTATATCGTGAATACTTTCGTCGCATCAAAACAGTCTGCAAATTTCATACGCAGTAAAGCTCTGCTCACTATAGCTGAAACCGAAGGTGATAACTATGTTGCTATAGCTGCTTTACTACCATCGAAATTGTATGAAGAACTGATTAAAACGCTCCCCCGAGATGTGATGGTAGTTAACATGGGAGAGAAATACGGTTTTAGCAAACTAGACTCTATTCTGAGTACATTAAACACCGAAATAGAGAGTTTAAACCAACGTATATCAGATGCAACATCTAGAATGGAAGACGTTATAAAAAGGAATATTAGGGATATAGCTATGCTTAAGCTACTTCTAGATATTGAATCAAAGAAAATTGAAGTATTGAAGAACACATTGAGTTCGAGATTCCTCACAACGATAGTAGGGTGGATACCAAGGTCAAAAATGAATGATACAATGAGGATTTTACAAGGTCTGCCGGTATACACAATGTACGAGGTGGACCCAAACCCACCTGTTGATCTTAATAACCTTAAACCCTTTAAGCCATTTGAAATCATAACAGAAATGTACGGTACACCATCACCAAATGAGTGGGATCCGACACCGCTCCTTACCTATTCATTTATTGTATTCTTTTCATTAATGTTTGCTGATGTTGGCTATGGTGTGGGTCTAGCTCTAGCAGCGAGGTATATTTTACCAAAATTTGTTGAAAATCCGAGGGCTTTAAGCTTTAGAAGACTTCAACAAGTTCTTTACATATCATCAGCAGGCTGTATCGTCCTGGGCCTCTTATCTAGGAGCTTCTTAGGTTCATTATTAGGTGCCTACCTACCTACGCCGCGTGTCTTGGATTACACAGACCTAATGTCCATGATGGGCCTAAGTATAGTGATAGGCTACATATTTGTGTTGATATCGCATATATTTGCAGCTCTAAAGAATCTTAAGCTGAAGGATAGAGGGGGGTTTCTATCCGAAATAGGTATAGTGCTCATCATGATCGCTGGTGCTCAGCTTTTAAGACCATATCTATATAGTTACTTTAGAGCGAATATCCCTGTGATACCCATTATCTATGAGTACAGTTTGTGGATGAGTTTAGCCTCTATAGTAATCATCATCACAGGTAAGATCGTTTCCCTACGTGGTCTTGGTGCATTACTATGGTTATTTGATGTTCTCGGAATAATTGGTGACGTCTTTTCATTTATACGAATAGCTGGAATAGGTATGGGTTCAGCAATGCTCGCAGAGATATTCAATGGTTTCATAACAGGCGCTTTCACTATGCCAAATATTATTGTAGGAATGGCTGCTGGGATAATTATGTCCTTCGTGCTTCATATATTCAATTTAGCAGTTTCTGCTATAGGACCATTTGTACACTCACTAAGATTATGCCTCTTTGAAATATCATCAAAGTTTCTTGAAGGTGCTGGAAGAAAAATTCAGCCAATTAAAGTGGTTGTAGAGCCTATTATTTTGGGAGGTGGAAGTTCGAGATAGTATAGAACCGTGCTGTATTATATTAAACATCACCAATGTAGAAATTCAGGATATAAGCTTTTAATGTGAGACCCATATACTTCTTTTGTTAAAAATCGATCTAATTGGTGCATTAGATCATGAGTTCAGGTGTTATAATGTACGCATTTCCTGCAGTAGCTGAAGGGCTGGCCGTCATAGGTTCGACACTAGGTATACGAAAGGTCGCCTCTGTAGGTACGGCTGTGATATCTGAAGATCCAGCTCAACGGGGAAAAGTGTTGGCTCTCTCATTTTTGCCTGCTACTCAAGCTATGGTGTACGGCTTCATATTCATGTTCATGGCGTACAATGTTTATTTGCCAAACATACTGGCTAGATATGGAAGGCTTGATTTGATACCCCCCAATATAAGTTTTGCCATCATTGGTATATCCACATTTGTAGGTTTTGCTGAAGCGTTTAGTGCGTTTACACAAGGACAGGTTTGTGCAGACACTGGCACACAACTTATTAAGACGAAGGGTGGAATTTTCGGTTTGGGGGTGGTTCTAGCAGCCTATGAGGAACTATTTGGAATACTCGGCATGATCTTCGGAATACTGATGCTTAGTATAGTAGCTGGTTGGTGAACCCATGGAGTCTATAGAACTGCTCAGAAAAACTATATTAGAGAAGGCTCTTAGAGAAGCTGAAAATAGGATGAATAGGGCTGAGGAGGAGGCTAGAAGGATTACTGAAGAAGCCGAAAAGATAAAGAGAAGTAGGATAGAGGATGAGAAGAGGAAAATATTAGAGGAATTGAATTACGATGCCAGGATTGCTGAAGCGAAACTGAAGGCGAGACTAGTAATACATGATGTAAAACACCAAATTGTTAGGGAGTTAGAAAAAAATATTATCAATTTCTTGAAAAATCTGAGCGTAGAAGCACGGCTTCAATCACTACTTAGACTCCTTGATGAAGCACTACAAAATATCTTTCATAGCTATGGTGCCATATACCAAGTAGTAATTAAGGTTTCCGAACACGATATTTATTTTAGCAACCAATTAAAGGAATATGCTAGAATTAAATATGGCATTGAAGTAATTAATGTAGAGACTGCAAAAATCATTGGTGGCTTAATTCTTGAGTCAACCGATGGCGCAGCATCTATAGATAATAGCTACGATTCCAGAATTTTAACTGTTTTAAAGAATATGCTGCCAAGTCTCGTTAAGGAGATATTTCAATGAAATTATCACGTGAAGCCTCATTAGCTACTGTAATCATCTATTTAACCAAATCGCCAAGGTTAGAGGAGCTAGTAGATGGCTTAATAAAAAATACTGCAATAGAATACAACCGCATCATGTTGGAAAAAGATACCCGAAATGGTTTTGTGAAACTCCTATCCGTTGGCAGCTTAAGTGAATTAGATGAATATATTTTTAATATATATAGAGGTGAGTTTGAATACGTAGGAGGTATTCTACCTGAAGAATACTCAAGGTACCTCCATACCCTTCTTGAAATCTATGATTTTGAAAAACTCCTGATAATGTATATTACCCCAAAGAAAGTTCCTCAACCAACGTACATGTATACCGATATACTAAATGATCCTCAGTATATGGTGTGCTATAGAAATCCTTCCTACAGATGTCTCCTGGAAATATACATAGATAGAATAATATCTATATACAGAAGAATTTACAGAACATATCTAGAGAACTACGTAAATGCTCTGAAAGCTATAGCGATTTTCACATCAATAAGATACTTTATGCATCTAAAGAATTCTCAAATACTAGAATTAGCGGAATACAACTATAGCGAGTTTATCAAGTTTGTTAGCCAGAAGTTAAACCTTTCTAACCAATTAATTGTGCACAAGCTTCACACAATTTTAGAAAATATTGAGAAATTTGTTGGGGAATCCTTAGATGTTTTAGAAGTATATGAAGTGGTTTACGTATATGATGCTGTTAAAAGCATTCTCTATCCTTCCTATCAATTAGTTGATCAACTTACACTATATCTAATAAACAGATACTACGAACAGAAGATGATTCGGTATATGCATCCACAAATGAGCTCAGTAAGAAATAGATACAGGACAAGGTGATAGTAGTGCATTCTCGACCTAAATCCAAAATAGCAGCCATTGTAAGAAGGGAACTTGCTCCTCTTATTAGAATTCTAGGTATTGATGATGTATTTGTTATCGAGAACCAGGATGAGGTTTTAGCTACCTTGACAAAGCTTGCTGAGGATAAAAGTTTAGGGGTTATCATTATACAGAAGAGTCTCATTAAAGGATTCGATCTAACTACATACCTACAGAATATCCAAGTCTATCCATCAATTATTGCATTTCCTGATACCCCTGATGATATCTCTGAGCCTCCGAAATCATTCTACAGAGATATTATTCGTAGATTTATTGGATATGAAGTTTATCTAGAATAGTAGAAATGGGGTGCCACTTGGAAATGACATTCGTACAATACAATAATCCTCTTAAGTTTCAAAAATTTATAATAGCGCATTCAATAACCTAGATAGAATAGGTGGATTTAATGTCTGCTGCTGGTCGTATATATAGGATTGCAGGTCCACTAATTGTGGCTGAGGGTCTCAGTAGAGTTATGATGTATGAGGTTGTGTATGTCGGTGAAGAGGGTCTTATAGGTGAGGTTATTGCCATTCGTGGGGATAAGATCTACATACAGGTTTATGAGGAAACAACAGGTCTCACTGTAGGCGAGAAAGTTGTTGCTTCAGGAAGGCCTTTATCTGCTGAGCTTGGCCCAGGGCTTATAAGCTCTATATATGATGGTCTTCAGCGTCCTGAGAAGGAGATTGGTATACTGACTAAGAGTATATTCATTAGAAGAGGAGTTAGGCTGAATGCTCTAAGCAGGAGTACCAGGTGGCCTTTTAGAAGAGAGAGAAAATTAGATATAGGAGATAGGATAGGTCCTGGTGATGTGATAGGTTACGTTCAGGAAACTCCTCTGGTTCTCCATAAAATTATGGTACCAATTAACATTCACGGTAAACTAAAGTGGATAGCGAATGATGGTGATTATGGAATTGAGGATACCGTAGCCATTACTGAATCTGATGGCAATAGCTATGACATTAAGCTGTACCAAGTTTGGCCTATTAGAAGGCCTAGGCCGTTTAAGGAGAAGCTGAACCCTGTTGATCCTCTAATAACAGGTATAAGAGTTATAGATCATGTGTTCCCTATTGCTAAGGGGGGTAAAGCTGCTGTTCCAGGCGGCTTTGGTACAGGTAAAACTGTGTTGTTGCAGGAGTTGACTAAGTGGAGTCATGCAGATATAGCTGTGTTTGTTGGATGTGGAGAGAGAGGAAATGAGATGTCAGATGCTTTAACGAGTTTTCTTAAGCTCATGGATACCAGGAGGGGTAGGCCGATGATGGAGAGATCTGTATTCATTGCTAATACAAGTAACATGCCTGTTGCTGCTAGAGAAACCAGCGTGTTTCTTGGTGTTACTATAGGTGAGTACTTTAGGGATATGGGCTACGACGTGATAATGGTTGCTGATTCAACGAGTAGATGGGCTGAGGCTATGAGGGAAATAAGCGGTAGAATGGAAGAGATGCCTGGTGAAGAAGGATTTCCAGCCTATTTATCTAGCAGATTAGCTGAATTCTATGAGAGAGCGGGTAGAATTGTAGCACTTGGAAATCCAGAGCGATTCGGAAGCTTAACTATATTCGGCGCAGTTTCACCACCAGGCGGAGATTTCAGCGAACCGGTAGTTAGAGGCACCGTTAGATACATACAGAGTTTCTACGCATTGGACTATGGATTGGCAACAAGAAGGCACTTTCCCGCTATTAACTGGCTTCAAAGCTATAGCCTATACGTAGACTTCGTCAAGCTGTATTGGGATAAGATCTCTGAGGGTAAGTGGAGTAAGAATAGAGAAACAATGCTTAAGATTTTACAAAGGGAGGCTGAGCTAAGTGATATAGTTAGATTAGTAGGTCCTGAGGCATTGCCTGAAGAGGATAAGCTCCTACTCGAAATGGCTAGAATTATAAGAGAAGACTTTCTGCAGCAAAGCGCTCTCAACCCCGTTGATGCCTACTCGCCCCCTGAGAAAGGCATTGTAATGATGGAGGCTATAGCGGAGTTTTACAGGCTAGCGCAGGAGATGCTCTCTAAGGGTATTCCAGTGGCTAGAATAAGGGAATTAAAGAGCAGATATATGCTATCTAGAATGAAATTCTACACAATCGATGAACTGAAGAATAAATTCATCCCCGAGCTGCTAGAAACTATGAAAAGGGAATTCCTAGACATACTTGGGTGACTGAAAATGTCTATCTCTGTACTAGCCGCTACTAAATTGAGTAAACAAATTACCGGCATCAGAGGCTCCCTCATACTCGTTAAAGCTCTAGGTGGCATAAGATACGGTGAACTGGTAGAGATAGATGTTGATGGTGATTCCAGACTCGGCCAGATAGTCGACGTGAGCAGGGATATAGCAGTAATACAGATCTTCGGATCTTCTCTGGGGGTTACACCCGGTAAAACTACTGTTAAATTCCGTGGCGAAACTTTAACTATTCCAGTTTCATCAGACATGCTTGGAAGAATATTCGATGGCCTTGCAAAACCAATAGATGGTGGACCCCCTATAGTACCTGAAGATTACTTGGATATACATGGAGAGCCGCTAAATCCGGCCCTAAGAATACCGCCATCTGAGCCTATAGAAACAGGTATATCGGTCATTGATGGTTTGCTAACATTGGTTAGAGGCCAGAAACTACCTATCTTTAGCGGCTCTGGTCTACCCCATAATAGGATTGCCATGCAAATAGTAAGGCAGGCAGCAGTCAGAGGCTCTGGCGAAAGGTTTGCAGTAGTATTCGGAGCTATTGGAGTTACACATGAAGAGGCAATGTATTTTTTGAACGAATTAAAGTCCATGGGTGCACTGGACAGAACAATAGCATTCTTAGCACCTGCATCAGCATCAACTGTCGAAAAGCTTGCTCTCCCAAGAGTAGCGCTGACGGCAGCTGAATTCCTCGCATGGAGGTATGGTATGCACATGCTGACGATATTGACTGACATGACCAACTACTGTGAGGCGTTGAAGGAGATCTCAGCTGCTAGAGAAGAGGTGCCTGGTAGAAGGGGGTATCCAGGCTACATGTACACAGATCTAGCGACAATGTATGAGAGAGCTGGTAGAGTTAGTGGACAAAAGGGCAGTATGACTATAATGCCCATACTTACTATGCCTGACGATGATATAACCCACCCAATACCGGATTTGACTGGCTATATAACAGAAGGACAGATAGTTTTATCAAGGGATGTGTGGCGTAAAGGTATATACCCTCCCGTGGACGTGTTCCTATCACTATCGAGACTCATGAAGGAGGGAATAGGGCCCGGTAAGACAAGAGAGGATCACAGAGAGGTATTTGCCCAACTAATATCAGCTTATGCTGAGGGTCAATACCTAAGAGAATTGATAACAATAGTAGGCACGGAATCCCTTACTGCAAGGGATAGAAAGTACTTAGAGTTTGCTGATAAATTTGAAGCTAAATTTATCAGCCAGAGGGAATATGAGAAAAGAAGATTTGAAGAAACTCTAGATATAGCATGGGATCTTCTATCCATTCTACCTGAAGAGGAATTGCGGCAGGTAAGCTCAGAAACAATGAAAAAGTACCACCCAGCCTATAGAAAACAGGTACTAAAACAATGAGCACTGAAATCCTAAGGCTACCAAGACCAACAAAGATAGAATTAATTAGACTTAGAAGAAGGTTGGCTATCGCTAGAAGACTTCACAGGATTCTACGAGATAGATTAACATTTCTTCTACAGGAATTCTACGTAGTCCTCAAGAAAGCTTATGATACGAGAGCAAAACTTAGTAAATTACTCCAGGAAGCGTATTATTATTACTATGTAGCGCTTTCATTACATGGTATAAACTATCTAGATGTTACTTCACTCGCAACAGCTAAAGGTGTTGGTATTATAGCTGGAGTTAGAAATGTTATGGGCGTTCCTGCACCAATGATAGAACTAAGTGAAGTCCCAGAAAGCTCCGCTATTCTTCCAATAGAGGTTAGCATTATACAAAATAAGAGAAGAGAGATTCTAGAAACTCTTATAAGATTAGCAGAGTATGAGAAAGAACTGTTGAATCTAGGAAGGGAAATAGCTCGCATAAGGAGAATTGTGACAATGCTTGAAAAAGTATTAATACCAAGAATATTGAGAACAATAATGTATCTGACAATGAAATTTGATGAAATAGAGCGAGAGGAGAAGGTGAGATCATTAAAGATAAAGGCCCTTCTAACGCAAAGAAGCTGAAATAGTTTTTGTATTCTAAACCATATTTTATAAGCGCATTAGATCAGAATCCCTAAAGATTAGAATACTAAAATTGTATACATTAAGGTTTAAACCACTATTGCGTTGAACTCAGTCTCACAAATATTTCCTCTATCCCTCTAGCAATCTTCACTGCTTCCTCCACTATTTCAATGAGCTCCCCTAACGTTTTAACGATCATTATGACGCCTGTACCACTGGTTCTAAACTTCTTTAATAATGGTCTAAGGCTATCGTTATCAATAGCGTTTTTGGCTAGCTCTAAAACTCTCTCATTTCTTGTAATAGCTATACAGATCCTATATCTTGATAAGCATCTTAGATAGAACTTGTACAAGAAAACCACTCCGGCATCATTATTGCCAAAAACTACGCTGCCCTCTACATAGCTACCACTTGTACACACAAATTTGACATCTGAGTACTTAGAGGTTAGAGAGTTACACACATCTTCACGGTCATCATCTATATATATCAACTTTTTAAATGAGAGCTCGTATTCGTATTTAAGACTTTGTATCTGCTCTACCATCCCGTTCTACCACCATATAATATATACTGTATTCCTTATACTCATACTCTAGCATTTTTAGCTCAAAACCCTTTGCGGCCATCTCCTGTTGCATATTAACATAGTATGCATTGCTTCATGCTTATTTAGAGCTCAATGTTGTAACATATTCTCTTTATAATGTGATCCAAGTAGTTAAGATATATAATTGACTAAGATGTTTAATAAACCGTGTAACATATAGAAATAAAAATGTAACGCAATCATAGCAAACTTTGAGGGCGTTTTTCGTGCTCTCGATAAGCAGCGTGACTGGGGTTATTCTTGCTGGCGGCGAAGGTTCTAGATTTAAACCGTATACAGATATAATTCCAAAACCGATGATTCCCATAGGTCATGAAGAGCGGCCCATTCTGGAGTACATAGTTTGCTGGCTAAAAAAATTCGGAGTATCTAGATTTGTATTTCTAGTCGGATATAAGTGGAAACAAATAAAGAATTACTTCGGTAACGGTTCTAGACACGGTGTAGAAATTGTGTACAGTATTGATGATGAGGTCTATAGAGGTACTGGAGGTGCTGTTTTAAAGGCGTTCAAACATGGCTTACTTAGCAATGTTGTATTGATTTGGTACGGTGACATACTGGCACCAATAAATGTTTACGATCTCTTGAGTATGCATGTTACAGAAAACTCAGACGCCGTCGTAGTTCTCGCAGATAAGTACAAAGTACCAGTCGGAGTTGCATCGGTCAACGGTGATAGGATTGTTAGGTTGGAGGAAAAGCCGTGGTTAAATATATATGTAACAACAGGTGTCTTAACTCTCAGTACACCCATTCTTAAAGAAGTTGAGGGATTGTTAGGCACGGTGTTTGATATAATGAGTGATCTAATTCCGTGGATGATATCGA
Source organism: Ignisphaera sp. (assembly GCA_025058535.1). Classification (GTDB taxonomy): domain Archaea; phylum Thermoproteota; class Thermoprotei_A; order Sulfolobales; family Ignisphaeraceae; genus Ignisphaera. The sequence continues at coordinate 29,574 of JANXEL010000093.1, forward strand.
AGGGATTCAATGTCAAAGCCTATTTATATAGAGATGTTTGGTATGATGTTGGAAGTCTTGAAAAGTATAGGAAAATGGACTTAGAGGCTATAGAGAGACTTCAATGTTAATGTTGAATTAATTGATGAGGTCTCGCTACTCAATACATACGTTATAATAGTAGTAAGGACAGAAAATCTTTGAATTCATTGCAAGTTCTCATGCAACAGCTTTAGGGTGTCGCGCCGTGAAAACTGTTTTAATTTCCTTCAACACATTTAATAAGATACTAATTATACGGCGCACTCTGCTCTCCATATCCTCTCTTTCTAAGGTACTACCTTACAGCATTCTTCCGTATTAAGAGGTGGTTGATATTAAGTTTCGTTTTAAGTCAACAATTTTTCTGATCATACCATTATTTAGCACTATCACACAGTCAGCTGTGTCTCTATATATTGTTAGTGAATGGCTCGCTATCACATTTATTCCATTCTTTGAGGCATTCATTGCAATGATATCCTTAATTTTCTTAATGTACTTCTTAGATAAATTTGTATGTGGCTCATCTAGTATAAGTATCTTTGGCTCGTAAATTAGGATGGAAATCAATGCTACTATCTTTTTATAGCCGTAGCTAAGGGTGTGAGTTTGTCTATCCAGTATACTTCTATCTAATTCAAAGAAATTTAGCCACTTATCAACATCCTCATTTATTCTCCTGAAATCATTACATATTTGCCTAACTGAGTAGATTATTTCATCATATACAGTTGGATTAAATAGCATGAGGTCAGGATTTTGGAATAGAACCCCAAAAAACCTTCGATATAACTCCTTTCCATGGATGGGTGTCCCATCGAGGAGAACTTCACCTTGCGTGGGCTTTAAAAGCCCTGATAGTATCAGCAAAAGAGTTGTTTTGCCAGCTCCATTAGGTCCTGTGATAAGGTAGGTCTTACCTTCAATAAATTTGTAGGTTATATCTCTTAGTGCATAGTGGCTCGCCCCTGGGTATTTGTAGTATAGGTTTTTTGTGCTTAACTCCATTATCTCCACACCGCAATGGATATAGATGATATTAACACAGATGCAAAAATTATGATGTAGTCTGGCAGCCTTAATCCGTAGCTGTTTTTCAAGCTTTTTTCTGCTAATGTCCTCGACTTTATAACAAGTGCTATATTCTGCGAGATATACTCTGAATGTAGCAGTGCATCACCTAAACTAGATACCATAACCCTCCAGATGTTCCTCCTTCCGCTAGAGATATTCCTAGAGAATCTCATTAGAAGGATATCCACTTGTAATCGGGATATTTTCAAGAATATTGTAGAGAATGCAGACACCGCTCTACCAATCGTTTTTGAAAAGATTAACAGGATCTCCCCTACCCCTTTTATACCAACAAGGATTGAAAGAACTGCTACGGGTGTTGATGATGAAATTGATATGAAGATGGTTCTGGCAACAGATTCTATTATATTGTGCTTTTCCATATATATGTAGATTGATGGTAATCCGAGGAATGCTGCTAAGATTATTATAAAACCGTACGTCTTAATTATACCAGCTACTGTCTTTCGTGAACCCATCAAAGATAATTGTGCCATACATATACTCAGCACTACAATTCTAACTGCATCACTAGAGCTGTATGCAGCTATAACAGCCATTGAAACGAAAATTGTGAATACGGTTAGCGGATTTAAATATCCTACCATTTTACGGTATTCATTCATACCTCTAGTGAAAACTTCGAGAATATCAACCAATTCATGTAACACTCTAAATAGTGCGCTATTCATCTGATCCTCCTCGCAATTAAACGTCTCATTATAAATCCAAATACAAATATTATGCCAACACCTATACTCCCAGCTAAGACATAGCCTAGCCAATCAGGTAAACCTGGTATCACATAGTCTTTCAGCGGCGTCCAACTAAATTCTACCTCATTTAGTCTAAGTTCTTCTGCAACGATATCAAGAGGCTCTCGATACCCTACTAGGTTAGCTAAATATATACTGAATAAAGGGCTCACGGTGATTAATACTATTAGAAGACAAACAATTATTCTATTCATAGACCTTTTGCACCTCCGCCTCAATTACTCTAGGATGCTTGAACCCTATATAACTCAGAATCGATCCCGTTATGCTACCCTCAATAACACCTAAGATGCCATGCCATATACTCATAATAGGGAGACTCACAGCTAAACCGTAAGTTATTCTTCTAAGAACAATGCTAGCAATACCTATCTCCAAACCTGTCATAGTACCCGCTAAGATTAGGCTGATCCACCCCGCCATAAATCCTGCTATGAACCGCTTTCTAATACTGCTTATTCTATGAAGTGTTCTCACAATAGTTCTATACGTGATATAGCCCGCTAGCACTGCTACTATTGCCATGTTTAACAGATTTGCACCGAGGGCTGTTATACCTCCATCGTGAAAAACTAAACATTGAACAATTAATACTATAGTCATGGCCAATATTCCTAGCCAAGGGCCTAATAAAATTCCGGCTAGGGCACCGCCAACAAGGTGTAGACTGGTTCCACCAGGTATGGGCCAAGCGATCATCTGAGCAACAAAGATAAAAGCGGATATCGTAACAGCTCTGGCAAATCTGTTCTCATCTGATAAATTACCTCTTCTGATGGCGTATCCAATTATACCTACCGATACACCGTACGTAGCTAGAGCTGTGTATTGATCTAAAAACCCGTCAGGGATATGCATCTGGTACACCTACTCTTGTGCTAGGTGTACAAAATTAAAAGCTTATATCTCTTAACTAAGAAAGCTAAAGAATTGATTAATTTGTTTACATCCTTGCCTCTAATAGAATAAATGCTGGAGCTTCTCAATGACCATACGATGCAATTTAAAAGGTTCTGTAGGCTAGCAACTAATAATAATGAAACATCGCATCATTCATACCAACCACTGGAAACCTTGGAGAGCTCTACAACAAATTCTGTACTAACTACAACTATATCTAAATTTCTTGAAAGGAATTCACTCGTCTAGAGATGGGCCTGGGTATACATCTGCGTATACAGTGCTGCATGTGGAGCTATTGGCACACGTATATCCTGTCGTTGAAACAATTATTGAAGTAAGGCTATTTGGCATTAACTACAGTTTTAGCAAAGCATCCAAAACCTACCACTACCAATACCAGCAACAATTAGCGCTACATTTAGCTGTCTTTTAATCTATTTTCAGCCAAATTTACCACCAAGTACTTTTTGATAAGTTAACCACCAGATGCTTGAATATATCGATGCGGATATGCACGCATGCTAAGCTGGTACTTTTAAAACCACAAATAGAATGCTGAGGAAAGCCTTCCATTGCATTTTGCTTCACTTCACAGTCACTTTGATGGTCTTCAGCTATTCGTTATTAAACTGAAGAACTTAATAACCACTACAATAATTTCTCTCACTATAGGAGGCACTATAAGATGTGTGTAGAGCCGATTTTCTACACTTTCATAGAGGATGCACACTTAATCACAACCTACAATTACTAAATATTCATTGCTATCAATAAATTTATAAGAATCAGTATAGATATCTAATTCTGGTGATCAATGTGATGTGGGTTCCAGTGGTGCTTATGTTGTTAGCAATTGCCACTATACTCATAGGTATGCTGCTCATATTCGTTTCTACCTTATCTGCTAGGGATAGAAAAACTGAAGGAAAATCGGAAGTCGGTGGTGTTATTGTCTTGGGTCCCATACCAATCGCTTTTGGAACAAGTGAAAGAATTGTGAAGAGTTTAATTATAATTTCTATAGTATTCTTCGTTATTGTTCTAGCTATTTTTATTACGCTGAATAGTGGTGCACCGTTTCCAAAACGATAGCACTGTTTATTATTCTAGTATAGTTATATTGTTCTCTTAATTCAATGATCTTTCTTTTCTACTAAAATCTTCAGTAGATTTAAACCAAATTCTCTGCTCAATATCGTGTATAGTTTTGAAAGAGGTAGTCCAACCACATTATAGTAGTCGCCCATTATAGATTCAATGAAAAAACATGCAAGTCCTTGTATGGAATAGCCGCCAGCTTTATCAAAAGGCTTCTCAATATTAATGTAGAGCTCAACTTCATCTTCAGTTATATCCCTAAACTTCACTATGGTTATATCAGTAAATTCTTTACTTTTTCCAGCTTCCCTGTCAAGGAGAGCAACACCGCTTATAACCATGTGATACCTTCCACTGAAACTCATTAACATTCTTTTTGCTTCTTCAATAGTTTTGGGTTTCCCCACCACACCAATCATAGGATTGAATACAACAGTGTCAGCACCTATAATTATTGAAGTTTGAGGCGATTTGTCAACCACACTTAGAATCTTTCTTCTACTATTCTCTAACACCGTTTTAAATGGATCGTCATTATATATCACCTCCTCTACCTTGGGTACGATAACTATTACATCAATCCCCATCTTTCTAAAAATCTCTACCCTCCTTAAGCTACTTGATGCAAGAACTATATACTTTTTAATGATCACCACCCTCACATAAATATCAGTATGCTTTCAGTTTTTAACTTCCATCAATACATGCTTAGTAATACCTCCACTCTCTGGTCAGTTTAAGAGTCCTCCCTAAACATTAAGCACTTAATTATTAAAAGAGGGAATGGAAGCTGGTTTTACAATGATTCTCACAAAATCATTATGATTACTATGAAGAGGAATTCTTCCTTAGCTTTTAAAAGATTCTAGATAGCATTCGATTTATACATCGTAGAAGCCGCGAAAACTAAACATATGCACATCGACCACTCTGTTCTATAGAAAATGAGGTGCGGATAGCAGTGGTAGAATAATGTGCAAAGAAATTTACTTGCAAAATAAGTTAGTTAAATCCATTGCTGTCAGCTCCATTCAAGCATAGCGTCCCCATTTCACTAGTACTGTATTTAATTCTAAAATCTATGGCATAGGCTATTATTGGCTCCTACATCTATGGGTTCTATTCACATATAATTCTACATTTATAACCATAGCATTGAATATCATTGATTAAGACAAGTAACGTGGCTGTCATATTTAGCAATAACATATGGTGGTGCACTGCTTTTAGCTCTAATATCAATAGCTCTAATATCAATTATGTCAGTAACTATGCTGACCGTTATCTATTTCCCTACAGTTGCAATACTTATGAACATAATTTGTGGTACCATTTCAGTAGCTATATTGGATGGCATCACTACTATTGAAACTAGTGTGAACCAAATTTATTCATCGTAATGAAATGCAGTGCTGTAGTAGAAAGTAGAAGAGAGCGTTACTGAAATGCTTATCATCCAAACTATAGTAATTTAAGGAAGCTTTTCTCGAAACAAATATCATATTTTGTCGAGAGGTAGATATACAAATAATGTATAATAATAAGAATTGTAGTCATTTCAGAGATTAATCCAGAGCCTGGGTACCTTAGTAGATTAACTGCATGTAGGTTCTGCAATAGAACGGAACAAACCTTGATAAGAAGGTTATGTCTTAGCTTTCAACTGGTAGAAGCTATTCTAGAAGTATTGCGGAAATGGTTGCAGCCACCTGTGTATACCTAACTTGACTTCCTGAAGTAGGATGTATATGTCTTTCACAGATAATCCTTTCCTTACCTAAATATGCAATACATCACACAGCTACGACACATCTCTCCATAGCACCCCTAGCTGGTCTGCGTATCCATACACCTCTTCAAGTTCTTGAGTAGAAGGTCTTCTAGAGATATCTTTGTACTCGTATGCCTTGTACTCTGGTCTGTACTGATCCATTATATTAACAACTACGCGGTACTTCTGAATATTATCTGCTATCCACTTTAGTACAGGTTTAGAGCAACATTCTATATGGCTAGGTAGAACGAGGTGTCTTATTATCATATCTCCCCACTCTATGGCCTTCCTAATATTTCTCGTAACGATTTCCACATATCTGGGTATCTTTGACAGTCTTAATGCACACTCGTTATTGCCATACTTAAAGTCGGGAAGCCATATATCAATGACGTGACTAAGTAGATTCATAGCCTCCTCACTCATATAGAAGTTGCTATTCCACAGCTGCGGCACATTTACATTAAGATGTTTTAGACTAGCTAGAATGTTGTAGAGATTTGGTGTAGGCTCTCCACCTACATGGTTTATATTCCTTGCGCCATTCACCCTCAGTTCTCTCTGTATCAACGAAAGATTCCTTGGATTCACTTCAATCCCTTTGTAAGGATCTTCCTGAGAGATATCCCAATTTTGGCAAAATACACATCTAAAGTTGCAGCTTCCATAGAATATCGTACCGCTTGGAACAAGAGGAGCTTCCTCACCTGTATGGAGAAACCAGCTGTGGACGTACGATGAAATGCCGAGTTTGCACACACCTCCACTTGAAGACGTTCTATCAACATTGCACTTCCATTCACATAATCTACACCTCTTTAAAAGCCTAAAAGCAATTTCTATATCTAGATCTAGAAGACTCGTCTTTGCCTCACCATATTGCTTCTTAAATTCACTGAACTTTACACCGCTTTTTTTAACCTCGTTCCATAGTTCATTGAAATATGTGGTTAACTTAGTATGAATGCTCCATAGAGTTTCTAGATCCTCAGCAAGTTTTATATCATTTGGAAGGGGAACCGCCTTGGCTATATGGAACTTTGCGGGATGGTCATCAATAAATACCGAGTAGTACCAGTTGAGCACCTTTCTGAGAGTTTCATTATGTAGTGCGGAGATTGCATCTGGCCTTATTATAAACCAGTAGTGGCCTCTAAACAAATGCTTCACCTACTCTCTTCCTATACCCCGATACTCATCATAGGCTCAGTGGGCATGACTTAAGACATTAACATATATAATAGTAGCTTAAATGGGGTAAAGAGTTTATATCAAATATACCATGTATGTCTTAAATATCCGAGTCCATAATATTCACCTCAAAACATTAAAACGCTATGTGGTGTGACGTTTTGAGAAAGGTACATATTGTTGGCGTAGGCATGGTTAGGATTGACAGATACTATGATAAAGGGTATATGCAGCTAATACGTGATGCAGCTGTAAGCGCCTTTAATGATGTTAAATCGTATGAACCTGAGGCTATTGTAGTTGGCAATATGCTAAGTAGCACACTCTACAATCAGGATTCTCTAGCCGCATTAGCGCTTGATGCAATTGGGTTTAGAGGTCTTGGTGGTCTAAAAGTTGAAGCTGCGTGTGGAAGTGGTGGTCATGCCGTCATAGTTGGGTACTCCCTTGTTGCATCAGGTCTATATGATCAAGTTATGGTTGTCGGTGTTGAAAAGATGAGTGACTATCCTACTTCCACAATAACTTCTGCGCTGGCCCAGGCTGCAAATGCTGAATACGAATACATTTACGGTGTGAGCTTTCCTGCTCTGAACGCATTGATAATGAGGCTCTACATGCTGAAATATGAGGCTAGGAGAGAGGATATGGCTCTATGGCCTGTAAGAATGCATGAATATGGATCTCGAAACCCCTATGCACAGCTGAGAAATAGGATAACTATTGAAGATGTGATAAACTCACCGATAGTTTCAGATCCAATAAGGCTTATGGACTCTGCCCCTATTGGTGATGGGGCTGCCGTGATTATATTATCGTCCGAAGACGTTGCAAGGAAACTTAGTGATACCCCCGTAGAAATAGCGGGCGTAGGACTTGGAAGCGACGGTCTAGATTTATCTTCTAGAGAAGAGCTCCTCAATCCTATAAGTATAAAGAGGGCTGCTGAAAAAGCCTTTAGAATGTCTAAATTAACTCCAAGTGATATAGATGTTGCTGAAATCCACGATGCCTTTACGATAACTGCACTATTATCTATAGAGGGATTAGGGTTTGCAGATCTAGGAGAGTCATGGAAGCTCGTAAAGGATGGAAGATTCGCTGTGGGAGACAAACCTAGTGTAAACTTAAGTGGAGGCTTAAAAGCTAGAGGTCATCCTGTTGGTGCTACTGGTGTCTATCAAATTGCCGAAATAGCCATGCAGCTCAGAGGTGATTTTCCAGGGGTGAAACTAGATAAAGCTGAAAAAGGGCTTGCTATGAATACAGGCGGTGTTGGAACGCTAACCTCTGTAGTTATATTGAAAAGGTGAAATCTATGAAGATTTCACCTGCCCGTGTATGGAGGGAAAAGGGCTCTAGATATAGACTAGAAGGCTCAAAATGCAAGAAGTGCAATCGAGTATTCTATCCACCGAAACCTTCATGTCCGTATTGCAGCCACAGTGAAACAGAAAAAATTGACCTTCCAAAGAGAGGCAGGGTTATTTCATGGACAGTAGAATACGTCGTCCCAGAAGGGTATAGAGAGTATGCACCAATAATAATTGGATTGATAGAACTTGAAGATGGGACGAAAGTTTTGGCCCCAATAGTTGATGTAGATGTGGATAAAGTCTATGAAGGTATGCATGTAGAGGCTGTACTAAGGAAAATATTTGAAGACGGTAATGAGGGTATAATAATCTATGGGATAAAGTTTTCTCCCACCATATAAGCAACACTATAACAACATTTAGAGAATAGCCAACACTGTGAGAATTAAAAGTTGGAGAATAAATCTCGTTCCTCACCGTACTCCTAATAATGTTCAAAACCTTTGGTGATGATTTTAAACTCTAAACTTGTATGAAAACGAAGAATCGTATATAATAGCTTACGAGTAGGATCTGCTTAAGAAAATTTGAAAACAGTATAAAATTTCATCCTAGTGCATTAAAGAGAACGGTATTCATAAATGCTTAAGAATTATGCATCTTTAGCATTAATAGCTATCGACAGTAGCTAAAGGCTTAACGAACTAGTTCATTATGATGGTGGGAATTTTGTCCAATGTTAGGGCTATACTATTTGGAGTTAGCATTCTAACACTTCCAGTTGTTGTCGTGTTTCTAGCTATCGGTGTAGTATCCTATTTAGTATATAATTATTTAGAGGACCAGCTTGGGCTACACTATGCTTCGAAATATCTGTTTTCTGTAGCGGTGATCCTACCTATTTTCATTATTCTTGCTCTAATCTTTAGAAGAAATATTATCATGGATGTAATTGACGGATTCATTGTTGTGCTCAAACCTGGTTATTAGTACCTCTCATAACAGCATTTATATACATATATTCGGCAGACCTAAGTTTCATAGACGCTTTCTTTGAGTCACTAAGCGGTTTTTTAGGCACAGGACTAGCAATGCTCGAAGCTCCAGAGAAATATTTTCGCACCATACTAGTAATGAGGGCTGTGACTCAATGGTTTGGCGAAATTAGCATTGTTGTCGTATCTGGGGTTCTGCTACCATTTGTTCATCGTGGTATAAGAACGATTTATATTATTGAAAGAGGTCCGCTTCTCACACCAACTATAGCCTCTACCATGAAAAGGCTCTATACAATATATGCGATCTACACATTTATTGGTATGTTAATGCTATTATCTAGTGGAATGAGTGTTTTAGATTCCCTTATACATTCCATGACTGCTATAGCGACAGGGGGAATGTCTACACGCTCACAAAATATAGGATTTTGGTTTGCAGGGATAAACTATACCATTCTATTTACAACATCTATAATAATGATTATAGGTGCTCTTAACTTTATCGACAGCTATAATCTATTAAATGGAAGATTTAGAGAATTTATAAAATCCCCAGAGACTAGAGGATTTTTCCTGCTAATGATTGTGTTCATAGCCCTAATCGTCTTGTACTCGGCAATTACAAACAACTATAGTAAAGTAGTTGCATAGATTTATCACACAATTTCTGGTTATACCACAACAGGATACCAGCTTTCTGATATCCATGGCGAACCTGAGACAGTCAAAATAATCCTAATCTGCACTATGATTATTGGAGGCGCAACTTTTTCAACTGCTGGCGATATAAAAACTAGAAGAGTTTTAATTGTATTGAAAAGTATTGTATGGGAATTCCAAAGACCATTTAAACTAAGAGGTGCTGTGATTGTGAAAAAACTAGGTCACGAAGAGCTAGACGATGAAACAATAATTTTGGCCTTGTCATTTTCTATAGTGTATCTATTCATAATGATGCTCCTGAGTAGTATGCTACACGTATCATTATTAATTAATGGAATGCAGGAATACACTTTCGTAGATTCTGTATTTGAAACCGTATCTGCACTATCGTGTGTCGGCCTAAGCACTGGCATAACATCCCAGAGCCTCCCAGCGATATCCAAAGTAATTTTAATAATAGCTATGTATATGGGTAGGCCAGAGTTTTTGCCAATATACCTCCTCATTGGCTGGCACCATAGAAGAACCATAGCATTTCGTTAATTAGTGGTGGTCGTCTATACAGATTTAAATATTTAAATACTGATAAACAGATATACCCCTAGATATAGGTAGATACGGGTCTTAGTTATAGGGTTTTCAAGTGAATTAGCTCAATTCATTGCGGAATTAGTTGAAGCTGGTATAGATGTCGCAGTCATAGATAGTGACTCAAGCCGCGTTGAAGGTTTAAGAAGAGAGCTTGACATTGCAGCATTTGTTGGCAATCCCCTTGACCTAGATCTGTATAAAGAGGTTGGTATGCCCAAAGCTGATGTGGTGATAGCTGCTCATACAAACGACCTTGTCAACATAGTTGTATGTTCCTATGCCAAGCATCTAGGCGTTCCAAGAATTATTGTCATTGTAAACAACGGTAAACTGGCATCGATATTGAAAGAACTCAATCTTGCAAATGAAATCATTATAGAGCCTAACGAACTCAGTGCCATTTTCAACGAGAGGTTCTATAATTTGAGGAAGCTGGATATAACCCAAGATCAGTCTCTCATACTATTAGACTCTTCAATACATACTAATCTCATTGATAAAAGCGTAGAGGAGATCGAGAAACTAGATAGCAATGTAATTTTCATTATTGATAGGGAGAATAGGGTGGTTTATCCAAATAAAGAATACAAGATTCAAAGAGGTGATAAGGTATTTATTTTAACACCACCTCACAATATTCAGCGTATTATCAGTCTATAGAGTATAGAGGAAGTCCATCATATAATTCAAAGAAGCAGAGGCTTTTTAAGTACCATAAATGTTAGTGTGTAAATGGTCTTGGCTGAAAATATTCACGACCAAGTGAAATTGTTATGAACATTAAAGAAATTACTATAGTGCACATAATAGAACAGCTTCAGCCATATTTAAACGTAATTATAGCTCTAAGTATGATGATTGTAGCATATCTTATTGCTAAGAAGCTTTTATATAAGTTAAGGTTAAAGGGTATAATCACACATGGAACTGAGAGTACTCTTAGGATAATAATACTAGTCTTTATCGTAACTATAGCGCTTCCCGTGATGCTGTCATCCATCTTTCAAAGATATAATTGTATGGCTTTTAATAGCCACTTTTATTCTGATGGGTGTGATTGTGGTAGTGTCACTGTATAGTTATATTAAGAATATTCTTACGTATTTAATTGTTGTATTATCTGGCATAGTTAGAGAAGGTGATAATATCGAAATAGTAGTTGATGGTAAGAGTTACGTGGGTAGAGTGATGCTAACTGAAGGTAGTCATATGGTTTTGAGGACAAACCGTAGCGCTTCAGTATTCATACCTCACAAGAAGGTTTTTAATGCGATTATCGTTAAAAGCAGAGGACTTTATTACAATTTATGGTAAAGATCTATAGCTATAATTTAGACGTAAAATCACTTATAGAAAGAGTGATGAACATACTAAGGAAATCCAAAATTATTGTTAGAGAAGAGGTATCTGTAAAGCCCCATGAAATTTCTGATAACGACATGAAATTGAGTATTGAAGTGGGCATACTGAATCCGAGTAGTATGAGTGAATGCTATGAAGAGATTATAAGGAATTTAACGTCTGAACTTCCATATAGAATAGATATAGAAATCATAGAATAGAGCGCCACTGCTATTCTCTATTTTGTATTCTGCTATCATAATTCTTTATACCTTTCTTGTCTAATATTTTCCGCAATCTTCTTTCTAGAATAGACAGAACTTCTCTAACACATGTAGCTAAATCCCAACACTGTGAGCTTGCAACTATTGTGCCAAAATTTGTGGATAATCTTATAGACACATCGTACTGTTTCCTCTTTTCAATGACTATATCATCTACCTTACCCAACCGCTTTACTATTAACTTAAAATCAATCACTCTTACATACCTAGAGAATTTGGAGAGGTAGCTGTTTACAAGCTTTTCTATCTGAATTCTCTCTAATTCGCCTTCAATCACTCCAGAAAGTTTTGCGTCTATGGATTGTACTACCGTAAAGGTTTCCAGGTATTTTCTCAATATATCTATATTACTTATCACACCTTCAATGATATTGCTATTCGTCACTACGGGCACTCCTGATATCCTATTATCTAGAAGAATCACTGCCGTCTTAACTATGTCTATACCAGCTGGAGCTGTTATTGGTGGCACCGTCATAAATTCAGATACAGGTGCAGCGAGAAACGATTCTTCGCTCTGAATCCACTCATAACCCTTTCTCCTACTCAGTCTAATTGAATAAAGTCGTTCAACTATATCACTGAGAGTTATAACTCCTACAACTCTATTACCGGTATCTACAACTGGTAGTCTAGAAATGCCACTTTTAAGCATAACCCATCTAGCCTTAGCTATATTTTCCTTTTCACCAATAGTTATTGCAGGTTTGCTCATCGCTTCCTCGACCGCTATTCTAGGAATCTTATTATTTTCAATTAGATTATGAAGTACAGCACTCCTAGAGATTATCCCTACTACAACACCATCTCTATTAATAACAGGTACCTCCTTTGATCTCCATGCTACAAGACTACTTACAGCACTATTTACATCAGCATCATCATAGATATAGAAAGGTGGCTCCATAATACTCTGAACTTTGGTATCCCTCCCAACACCCTTCGTAAGTATGCTCCTGTAACTCAGCATACCTATGATACGATTATCCTCATCAACTACTGGAACATCCCTAATCTTCAGCTCCTTCATTTTTGGAAGGATTTCACCTATCTTCATAGACGGTCTTAACAAGAAAGAAGGTCTGCTCGCTATATCTGCTACACGCGACAAATTTTCTACACCATTTCATGTATAGCTCTTCTTAGATTTATTAGCTTGACTGTCCGCTTTTCTCACATAAGACTAACACAAGTTTTTTCCCTTTTTCTGAGGGTACTTTACAAATATTGTTGCTACGTATCAAGTGGGCTATAAATTTTCTAAGGATTAGTCCATCGAGGTAGTATCCATTGTATTCGAGAGACTCTCTAAGCTCTTCGAAGGTTAAGCCATCTTTACGACTCGCTAGAATCTGCATAATTACTTTCTCTACATCCTTTTTTAATGACCTGTTCAACGGCTTTTCCCTTTAGTAATGCACTTTCTCGGGAGTCTACTGCTATCCATGGCAATAGCTTTGCCTTATAAAGTCTTTTAGCGACATCCGGATACAGTTTAACTACTTCAAGTTCAATTCTGTTTATAATATCTTCTTTAATTCCTAGGAGTCTCTCTATTAATTTAATGAATGAACTCCTGCTACAAAAACTTATGGTAATGGCTATAATCACATCTACGTTGTATTCAAAGAAATACTCTATAGCTTTAAATTGATATTCATAAAATTCCTCACCTGCGCCTGTAATCGCTCTAAATTCACTAGAGGAACACCCTTTGAGAGATACCCTAGCAGTAACAAAAGGGAATTTAGATAGATCCTCAGCATATTCCTTTCTATATCCTACTAAGATACCATTGGTCTCTAGAATGAATCTGATTTTACTACAGGATTTAAATCTACTGATGGTGCTCAGAAGCTGAATGACATGACCAAACCCTATTGTTGGTTCACCACCACTTAGCCTAACATATCTAAAATTATTTTCAGAGGCAATGCTCAGAAGCTTTAACGCTGCTTCATCAGGCCTTGCGTAGAATCCTACGTTTTTCAAATCTGAAAATCTATTTATACCTAGGCTCCAACAATACTTACAGTAAACATTACACCCAATGACATCCCCTACAGCTGAACCCCCATAAAATTTTGTTGCTCTGAACCTGTAGTATTTTCGAAGAAATCTATTATTATCCAAATACACTACGTTCTCTTCAACTATCTTGCTTAATGCTATAGGATTGTAAACCACACGATATCCCGTAACCAAATTATATTCCGTACATAGTCATACAGCATGCCCATTTTGATATATAGAGAGATCTGTAGAATGTACTATCAACAAACTTTATACTGTTTTATAGCTATAATTGTACTCACCTCTAATTAAACTATTTAAACATAGACACTCCTTGAGGAAATTCTGTGTTATTATCTCAATATATGATCTGTCCTTTATCACACTCATATCAATATCATCTCTATAGTTATACTCATAGGATACGATGTAGTGAGCTCTATTTACTATAAGACCTATATGCATAACATCTATATTGCACACAACTATATTGTATCTGGATGACAGCTCTAAAATCTCAAGGTACGGAACGATCATAACCTTGTAGTTTGAATGACACCTTTCAGCGGAATCAGATGTTGGTGGTGCAGTTAAAACATACAGTCTACCCCTATTTGTAAGCATTTTAGATACCTTATAGAGCAGTTCTACGACCTTATCGTTCAGGCATGGAATGTGGAAAATCAGTTCTGTAACCCTATTCTCCTTTTCCAACAAACGTTCAATAGTATCACTAAATGTCTTGGGGAGTACCATGGGAGGCTGACTTTCGAGTCTATCTCTTTCCCATTTTGCAATAAGAGGAGCTAATTGCGGTATGAGTTTCTTAGGTATAACGGTCCTCTTAAATTTTCTACCATCTCTATACCCCGTTTCAAATATGAATAGATCAGATAAATCGCCAAATACTATGGAGCTGAGTATTTCCACATCAAAACACTCCGAATATATTTCTGCATATTCATCATCTATATAAATTGAACACTTGATTCTAGGACCGTATTCTCTGCATAGTGATGTGAGCGAGGTACAAATGTGTGAATCTATGTGAGTCTCTATAAAACTTTTAATATCATTGTTATAAAGTTTATTTAAAGCAATGGAGGCTTCAAATGGCACAATCCTTACATCTTCATCTATGGTTTTTAGATAATTCTCCACAGTATTTATGGAAAGCTTTGAGTACCTCTTCTCAACCTTGATTTGTGACCCCTTAAACATTCTCAGTATACCAGATGTTACGTTGCTCAATTCTTAAGCACCAAATTAACAAAAATTAGGAAATCAATTATGTGTTATCAATGAGATTCTCTAACTCTTCTCCATGGAACTTCAGAATGTGGGTAATAAATGCCGAGGACCTTAGAAAACTCTTTCCACAGAAAGGACACACTCTGAGTCCTTTATATGGAAGTAGCTTCTCTACCGCTCTCTGTGCGGAAGAATACTTTTCAAAGTAGTACTTATAGCCAAAAGAAGGTTGAAGGCCAGCAAGCCAGCGAGCAATAGACTTAATAACCTTATCCTTATCACGGGTGTTAAGAGCCATATAGACACCCAGCTCTCTTTAACTCCTATTCACCATATTCATTTATAACTTTTTCTGAAAATAGTATTGTTTTTGAGATCTAGGGGTGAACTACCATATTCAGAGACCTTTTATTGAGGCTTAGAAATAAGAGAGATGTAGAAAGGAATATAGATAGCGAGGTAATGTATGCCCTCTATAATCTCTTGAATGATGTTCGCTTTGAATTAGTTGAAGCATTTTATAACATTGCTAAGAGAAGACTCAGAGAGTTATATGATCTATACTCCATAACTATGCTTAAATTTGATAAACTTCTGCAGCTACTTAGAAGACTGATGGATAAACCTGTAGAGTATAATCTAAATAAACTCACCAATAGTGAAGTAGATAAATACATATATGCACTTCCTCTAGAGTTATCCATAACTATGAGAAGCCTCATACAAAGTTCTAAGATGTTGAATGAGTTCTCACAGACCACAACGCAGCATTACTTAAAATCCATGCTCAACACTATAGATGATTGTATAGAGGATATAGCTAGATACGCAGATAAAATGTTTAACGCATAAGATTAGAATGTATTTTCAACCAATACGAATAAATGCGGATTGTAAAAATGTAACTACTTAGAAGACTGATGGATAAACCTGTAGAGTATAATCTAAATAAACTCACCAATAG
>JANXEL010000062.1 GCA_025058535.1 Ignisphaera sp.
TCTAGGAAGAGTTTGAATAGAGTCTCACCTAGGTCTCTGCCCATTGCTGTGGAGAGTAGGTGTAGAAAAAGATCCTTCACCTGAGTATCGCTATGCACATCTAGCCAGAGAAACCTTTTTCCAAATTTTTGAGCGAGAGACCATGAAAACTCTATGTATATCTTCAACTCTTTTATTCACCCAGGTGGTAGCTTTCCTAGTTTTGCGAGCTCCTCTGCAACATACGTTAGACCCAGCTCTTCAAGTTTTCTCCTCATTGGCAAACCGGTCTTTACATCCCATCCTCTAGCACTGTAGTAATCATCTATCAGCTTGTCCAGCTCAAATATCTGTCCCCTTGACGGCGGCCTCGGAACAGGCTCTCTAAGGAACCTCTCCGGTAGAGTATCATCCTTTCTTGTAAAGCCCTCTCTAACGTTGAATGCCCTCTCAAGGTTGTAGACCCTTTCACCAACTAGGAGGAGATACCCTGGATTTCTAAACTCCTCAACTCCTGTAGCAGCGTAGAGCATTCTAGAGGCTAGATCTATAGGTATCATACCGTTCGACTGGGGGAATAGACAGAATCCCATAGCTTCATAGGCTGCTGTCTCATCCTGAACCTTCTTCGTTAGGGCACCCTTACCCTCTGTTGTGTATGGGTCTATCCTCTCTGGAAAGCCAACTATTTCGTAGGTGTTCCAGCCAAGCATGTGGCTCGCCCCAATATTTGATGTAGCTATGCTTAGGCCATGGGCCTTTGCCGACCTTGGATCGTAGGCAGGTATCTCAAGCCCCTTCACATGCATTGCAAACCTCTCGGCACCACGGCCTATAATCTCCGCAGCTCGCGCTGTGCCCTCGGCAAGAATGTTACCTATACCCTCTCGAAGGGCTATCTTCCTTATCAGCTCAATTGCCGGCTCAGGACTACCCCACTTGAGCTCAAGTCCGTCCACCTCACCTTTTGAGATAATACCCTTCTCATAGAGCTCGTAGGCAAATGCTATTGTTACACCAGTGGAGATAGTATCGAGTCCATAGATATCGCACAGCATGTTTGCATGCATTATTGCCTCCAGATTGGTTACTCCTAGAACTCCACCAAAGGACCACTGAGTTTCATATTCAGGTTTATCCCATATTGAGCCGGTGTAAGGGCCTTTTGAAACCTTGAAGTAGTGCCAGCACTCTATAGCACAGTTATAGCAGCTGCCGGTCCTAACAATATAGGATGCGAGTATCTCCGGCCTAAATCTATCCGCATTATCGAGCTCCAGCTGTCTAAAGTTGTAGGTTGGGAAGTGCCCTAGGGTGTAGAATAGATACACAACACCATCAGTTCCAAGACTTCTAAAGGATTGAAAAGCAGGACTCTTGTGGTAGACGTCCAGCTGCTCCTCAACAAGCTTTTCAAACTCCTCCTCATTGTAGAGCTCCGGCTTACCAGTCCCTCTGACGACTATAGCCTTCAGATTCTTTGACCCCATGACAGCTCCTCCACCACCTCTACCAGCACTCCTCGTGTCATCAGTCTGTACAGATGCGAATCTGACAAGCCGCTCGCCAGCAGGGCCTATAGTAACCAGCTTCGCATCACGATCGGTTTCCTTAAGGAGGACCTCAGTTGTATGTGTTGCTATAGCTCCCCACACATGGGATGCATCTCTGAACTCCACACTGTCATCTTGAACCCAGAGATATGTAGGCTTTTCCGCCTTGCCAACAACGACGATTGCATCATAGCCCGCTAGCTTCATCTCGGCTCCAAACTTCCCTCCACCGACACTTCTGAAGTAGCTTCCAGTTAGTGGAGATTTAAACGATACGAAGAACCTGCTTGCACTGTGAGCTCCAACTGCAGCTAGAGGTCCAACGGAGAATACAATGATGTTTCCGGGGCTGAAGGGGTCTGTGCCAGGTTTTACGTAGTCCCACAGGAGCTTAGCCCCAAAGCCTCTACCTCCAATAAAGCTCCTTACCAGCTCCCTCTGGGTCTCTAGAGCCTTGCACGTCCTTGTTGACAGATCTATCCACAGAATCTTGCCAGCATAGCCATATAGTTTAGATTGCGACACTACGGATTCACCTCCAGGAGTACTCTCAGGGGATCCCATATATAAATTTTTGCAAAGAGCCTATCTAGGACTGGGTGCGTTGCGCTCCCCACCCATCAGTTACTAAAAGTAGATTAGCGTGGGAGTGGTAGCTATAATTGGTGAAACCTTATGCCACTCCCAGTAAAACACCGTGCTGCACTAGTTAAGGAATTTGGTAAGCCGCTTGTTGTTGAAGAAATTCCTACACCAGAGCCTAGAGATAGACAGGTTCTGATTAAGGTTGTTGGAGCTGGAATATGCCATACTGATGTACATGTTTGGAAAGGTGATTGGTCTGTAGCAGGTATACCGCCAAAGCTACCATTCATACTATCCCATGAGGTGGTCGGCACCATAGCTGCTAAAGGGGATAAGGTTCCAGATGATTTAAAGGAGGGTAGAAATGTTCTAGTCTACGCATGGCAGTGGTCAAGAGATGATGTGTATGTGGCTAAGGGGCTTACACAACTAAGTGAGTATCCTGCACACATGGCTATAGTTGCTGATGGTGGTATGCAGGAGTACTATTTGGTTTCTGACTACCGGTTCCTAGTCAGTGTGGATGGGCTCGAGGATCTTCCAGCAGTAGCACCCCTAGCATGTGCAGGGCTAACGACGTACAGAGCTGTAAAAAGAATCCTTTCTCATCTAGAACCAGATGACTATGTTGCTGTAATAGGGCTAGGGGGTCTCGGATCCTATGCAATACAGTGGATAAGAGCTTTAGCTCCCTATGTCAACCTCATTGGTGTAGCTGGCAGGGATGAATCGCTGGAGTTTGCCTCAAGGATTGTTAAACTCGATGCGACAGTCAACACCTCAAAGGTAGATCCAGCTAAGGCCATCATGGAGATCACAAAGGGCAGGGGTCTGAAAGCTGTGGTAGATACCGTTGGCACAGAGACAACTATAATGGTTTACACCAGCCTCCTTACTAAGATGGGTGTGCACATGATTGTTGGTATGATAGGTGGAGAGGCAAAGATATCACCGCTACTACCTTTCATTGTAAATGAGAGAATTCTCACAGGATCTATTGTTGGTTCGCTAGGTGAGCAAATAGATGTGGTAACTGCTGCCAAAAGAGGTATGGTAAACTATAGAGCTGTTGTAACAAGAAGGCTCAAGCTCGAGGAAGTTACAGAGGGGCTTGAGGCTCTGGAGAAACGCAGAGCCCTAGGAAGACAAGTCGTCGTACTATAGCATCTAACTACTGTGGATAAATGCATCATCCACCTTTTTAACTCTCTAGCAAGGAGATGCAATAGACTAGTGCTTGGGTTACCCAATTATTGGAGACAACAAAGCTTAAGCCTAACTGCTGCACAGCTTTTATGAATTTATAGTGTGTAAAGATGTGAAAACTTTTAAGTAAAAACAATAGTAGGTGGTGTTAACAATCTCATGTGTGGTGTTTGTATGAAATTTGCATTTTTATGTAGGGAACCGCTGTACAGCAGTAGAAAGCGTATTGCTATTATAGGTGCAGGACCTGCTGGGCTTACTGCAGCTGGCTACCTTGCTTGTAGAGGCTATGAAATTGATGTATACGATAAGCTTCCCTATCCAGGTGGGCTGATGACCTTTGCAATTCCCCGCCACAGAATTTCCCTTGAGGAGATTTTTGATGGATGGAGGGATCTCGAGGATAATTTTGGTGTAGAGTTCCACTTTAGAACAAAGATTTCTGCTGGGAGTGGATGGGATGAAGGTGACGAGTTTGTAGAAAAGGTCTTGGACCTCTTAGAGCTTTCTAAAAGCTATGATGGTGTTATAGTTGCTACAGGTACGTGGAAGTCTAGGAGACTCGGTATAGAGGGGGAGGATGCAAAGAATGTTGTCACTGCGCTGAATTTCCTCTACCGCAGGAGATTGGAGGAACTGAAGCTGCTTTCAGGAAATGGTTTTCAGAGCTTTGGCAGAGCTGTAATCATTGGCGCTGGGCTTTCAGCTGTTGATGCAGCTGAGGAGTGCCTCTCAATGGGTATGAAGGAGGTCTATGTGACCTATAGGAGAAGTATTAGAGAGGCCCCTGCAGGAGGATACAGAATAAGAGAACTTATTAGAAGTGGTGTTAGGTGGGTTGAGCTTGTGCAGCCTAGGAGGATTATCTCTACTGGTGGTTTAGCTAGTGGTGTTGAGTTTATTAGAGTGAAACTTGGGGAGCCTGATGAGAGTGGAAGACCCAGACCAATACCA
>JANXEL010000094.1 GCA_025058535.1 Ignisphaera sp.
TGTATCTAGTCTGTGCAATCCTACCGATAACATCAATTGTATTGCCCACACCGGCTACATCAAATAGATGCGGCTTGCCTTCCAGATTCACGGTGTTCATAGAGTACGCATATGAGGCTACGGATGATGCCATTATTGTTAAGAAGTAGAGTGAAATAAGTATGATTAAGATCTCAATGCTACCAACAGTTTTTGAGAATATCAATTTTACAATTTTTAATGCAGGACTGATTGTCCTTATTTCACCTATAGGTTCCTCCTCTACATAACCCTTGTACCTACTTATTATAAAAAGCACAACAGTAAATACTGAAGTAACGGGAAACAGTATGAACAAATATGGATACAGTAAGTTCACGACGCTACACCCATCATACTTAGTAGAATGTGTACCGCTATTGCAATTCCAGCACCCATGATGTAAATTGTATCCAGTATAACTATTTTTTCATGTAGTTCGACTCCAAGCTTAACTATCATGCTCTTCATTAAATACGAGAGTAGCGCAATAAATCCGATATCTGGTGGCAGTGTTAGGCCAACAGCTATAGAAAATATGGGTAAGCCTCTCCGCCAGCTTAAAACTACGATGAATGCACCTATTAATAACCCTACAACTACTGCGTATAATGAAGCGCCGGCTAGCCGTCCTCCATAGACTGTGGCCATCCAGACGATTGTGGGAATCCATCTGGTTAGAGGCATTTGAGGTGAATCGAATCCATAGAAATGAATTAAAATGTTGCCATACAGATATGTAAGTAGGCTACCAATTAACATCCCTATGCAAAAACTTTTCAATATTTTTATTGTATTTCCTTTAAAGAATCTAGAAAATCTAAATAGATTCATAGTAGCACCTCCAACCACCTGTGGCATAGGTATTCCTGTATACGGATCAATTGCTGCATATACTCCAGCTTCACGCACACCAGATAGATACATTATGAATGTAACTACGGGAAATAGAGCTTGGGATCCCATACCTACCTCACCTACGACACGCATATTTGCTACCAATAGAATTACATGTAGGAGCACCATCATCGATATGAGGAGCGCGAATAGATGGGTAAAGGGCTTTCTGCCTAGTAGGAAGGCCATGTACACGAGTAGTGAAAGCAGAGCTATCCCCATGATAAATGTTGTTCTCTCGATAGATAATTTCAGTGTTATAGACATAGCTGAAGCTAGTAGACTTCTAAACCTTAATAAATAGTACGCTAGTAGTATAGTAACAACACCTAAGTTAAGGCTAACTACAATAGGCGCTATTGCAAATAGTGCCTCATCGTAACTCATTGCCGGAAGCATTGGAAGTGTAAGCATATTGACTGTAATAGGTATGATAAGTAGGTATGTTACTAGGGAACTTAGTGATACCATTCTAAGGGGAGCTAGAGGCATTAAAAGAAATAGCCCAAATACCAGAGGCGAAAACGTAAGTGCAAACATTGAGCCAGGGATTATGCTTGAAAGAAGTGGTGTTAAATCGTGAATCAATGGTGAAAAGAGTAGATAAATTTGAATTGCAAAGCCTATGATAAATGCAACAAAGTACTCTTTGAATCTGTGCAATAGCTTTCTAAAGGTCTTCATCAGAATGGCTGAGGCTACAGCAAAAGGATACCTAAGTCTTTCTTTTTCTATAAAATAGCTCCTAAACGTATATGCTATGAATGCTCCACTAGCGGATATTATTGAAAGTGATACGTATGTGGGCAGCGCGTACACATCAATCACTCCACCACCACTAAATAATTCGGATGGAATGGATACATCAAGCCCAAAGGCTCTAAGTCTCTCAATTGAGTAATTCAGGAAGCCAAAAGTTATGTACATTCCTGAAGTTAGAGTGGTTGTTATGTCTATCCCAAGAGCCGTAGCCACTGATATTAAAAACTCCTCATTTGTATACTTAATCCTGAGCATCTTGTATATGAATATCGTTAGAATTGGTATGATTATCAGCGATGCTTCAGCTGTAGTGTAACCTGAAACTGCATAGCCATAACTATTTATGAAACTGATTAAGCTTCCTGCAACTATGCCTACAGCTATACTCTTAATATTAGTAGCCTTATTTTCCATGACTTCACCTTCTAGTCAACAATCAACTCTCCTCTACATCATATCCGTTCATAAGACAATTTTTATACCTAACCTTGTACGAGGTGAAGAGATTTGTTCTGATTCCAAAAGATTAAAAGTTTGAATATAACTAGTGATTTGATCTAGGTGTTACCAGATGGAAGCCCCTATCAGAAGGGAGGATGCAATTAGAAAAGCCGCTGAACTTATGAGGAGCGGTGGTGTAATGCTTGCTGACGTTTGTACACTATGTGGATCACCACTATTTAGAATGCCAAATAATGAAGTTGTATGCCCTATTCATGGACGTGTAATGCTTGTTAAAACAGAAGAAGAGGTTGCCGAAGCAAGCATCATTGGAGTTCTTACCGAGCTCGAGAAAAGTATAGCAAATATGCTGAGCAATTATCTTAAAAAAATTAGGAGAGGCGAAGCTGTGTATGATGATGCTAGAGATGTAGTGTACTGGTTAGATGCTATAGAAAGAATTGAGAGAATTAAAAAGACGCTGCGCAGAGAAGAGGTTGTAGAGGCCGAGAGGAAAAAAGCTGAAAAGGAAAGCAGTTAGGGTGTGCTCAAACCCTTAATACCCAACATTATTTACTGCATCACTTCATTCCTATTTACTGCTAAAATTACTTGCTATACATATCTTTGCACCATTTTCAAAAGGCTCTATCCTTATTCTGTCTCCGTTCCTGATCAGTTCCACGATATTTTCAGGGACTCTAAAAACCCCAACAATATTACACAACACTATACCTGCTACCACAACTGGGTCCGGTTCCCGCGAGACTATAGCCCTCGGTGCCAATCCTCTTCTACATAATGAATATAATACATAGACGCCCACCGTACTTCCTCTAAACTTTTTGACAACCAGTATTCTATCCTTTATCCGATTATTCACAGCCCCCGTATCCTCAGATACTACAGTGCCAGTCTTGCTATCTATATCACCGAGAAAGGACAGCACTTCCAGTTTCAGCACCTCTCCCTCGGTAGACCCTCCGATAACCTTGATATTCGGGATGTCTATACAATATTCAGTATGCATGATTTCGACCCAGAAAGTAGTGGTAGGTAGTGATACGCCTTTCCATGAATTGTCGCCAAGGTATCAATACGCAGTGGCGTTAAATTTGAAACTACCGGGCATCCCCCAGGAATGTACTCTATCTCAACACCTCTTCTTCTATACACCTTATCGCCATCTTGAATTGGTGTAGCAATTAGAATTTTTTCTATGCCTAATCTACTAACTTCATCGAAATTTATCATATTTAGTATGAATTCTGCCTCCTCATGAGTCATGTGAGGGCAGCCCAGAAATAGTATGCTTCCACATTTTTCCTCAGTAAAGGTTCTAAGTTCTTTTGCATCCACCTCAATACGTTCTCGCAACTCCGTGGTAGTTCTATAGGTACCGACGGGGGTTACATTCTTTATTACGGCTAGTGGCAAATCAGATGTAGTTGCTATTGACGCTAATAGAGTTCTTAGAACCACCTCTCTGTACACACTATTTTCAATTGGTATATTAACATCTATAAGCGGTATGCTTTTTGAATTTTCCCCTATGTAGAGGCCGAGAATGCTTGCAAGTGCTATTGTCTTTACATCCACTCTTGCAACAATATACTCTCTAGGTGCTCTATTCTCATGTAGATGCATACCACTACAGTACGTCTTGCCTATTATTGACGCCATTAGTGCTGATATGCCGCTCTCCCTATTCGTATACACACCAATAACTGAGTTAGCGTATATTACGGCGCTAGATTCTGCCCATGCAACGTGTTCTCCATAAGATGGTGTTCTAATTTTGTAGGGAGTGCAGGTAAAGCTGTTTGGAGCTACACCAATCCTAATTAGTATATCAACTATTCTTCTCTGCTTCTCGACAATACTACTGCTATAATATTTAGAATAGTTTCCGTGTATAGCGATAGAGTGTGGATTTGCAGTCGTAAAGACCACTGATCTAGCACCCTTTGCCAATATATCCTCCAGAAATTCTAGCCCTTCATCACCTATATTAAAGTATGATACCCCAGAAATATGAGCGTGGGATACTGGGATCAGCCTTTCAGCTCCCAAAGCCTCGCCTATGCTGACTAGAATTCTTAGCGCTAGCCTCTTTGCCTCTCCGTACTCACCGTTTAACACTTTTTCTTCAAACTTATCGAGATACATTCTCGCAACCTAGCCCAAGGATGCGTATAGGAATTTCTCCTTATTGCTGGCCATGGGTATAGTTAAATCAAACCCTACTTTATCGCATACCCCATCTGGTGAAACTGGGTCAAGTGTGGAGCACCTAGTCTTTTCAATAACTAGAATACTGTCTCTGCCCCTAAATCTTGTTGCAAATGCCCACTCTATCATATACTCTGAATCTACATCTATATCGGGATCCACGACAGTTACCATCTTTAAACTTGGGTGAGCACTAAATGCCGCTAGTATAGCATTCTTAGCATCACCATCACTGTTCTTCTCTATAGATATAACGGCGTGCAGCCATGACCCCGCTGCCTCGAGGAGCCTAACCCTGTGAACCCTTGGAACAACCCTACCTACGTACTCCCATATAAGAGCTTCCCTGGAAAAGCTTTGAAGAAGCTTATGCTCCTTTCCGCTTGGAAAGATTGTATGGAAATACTCATCGGTATTTATGTAAATGGCCTCTATAACTATCATGGGCTCCCTTCTAACGCTATCATAGAGGTTGAGAAGGTCTACAAAGGGTCCTTCATCAACCAGCTCACCCGTTATTCTACCCTCCATAACGACGGCTGCTGGAGCTGGTATGGGTAACCCGTATTTTGGAGTATATGCTATAAAGAAGTTGGGCAGCAAGTTTGGCACTAAGCTTATCTCAAATACTCCTAGAGGTGGTGAAGTAGCTGCTAAAAGTAATGCTGAAGGATGAGCACCTACAACTATTGCTATTGGTGTATCTCTACCTCTCTCCCTATACCTATCATATATGTACCTCAGATGCCTAGGTACAATTCTAGCAACAGCACAGTTCTTTGATAGAAGCATTGTTCTATGTATTGAGGCGTTGCATATCTCATCTAAGCAGGAGATAAATATAGAGGATGTAAGATACCTGCCGCCATCCTTAGGAAAGAACTTAATGAACGGTACAGCATATAGATCCACCTCTTTTAGGTGAGTGAAAAACTCTTCAAAGGCTCTCTCCTTGAGTTTGGATTGCTCTCTTGTACTCTCTAGAAACCTTCTATACGCCTCATCCTCATTTTCTGCACTGAGGACATACCTATACAACCTGCGACGACTATTCAACACGTTACCAACACAGTTCAAATCAGAGTTTTTCACCTTAAATAACACAACCTTCTCATCCCTATCGTACTTTAAAAGCACCCTCGACGGCTCTAGTTCAGCATCCAACATTACATCCCTCAAATCAATAACTTCATCTCTAGGAATGACCTCGATGAACTCTCTTAGCGACACATTATCACCTAAGGCTTCAGATGCTACTCCTTTTATCCTCTGAGGAGGTATTTATAAGCCTTGCAAATATTTGCAATGTTGTAAAGCCTTGGCTGGTTTTAGCGCCGCCCTCAAGGCTGTGTGTAGATGAAAGCCTTACATTACTGAATTCAACGCACCATACACTTTAGTGTCCCATGGAAACTGTGGGGAGTCGCTAGATACGGTAGAGAGGTGATTGATAGATTGAGTACGCAGAGATACTGAACTTAAGTTGCCTCTATTCACCAATTTCACTCCTTAATAAACAGCCATACTGCTTCCCTATATCGGGCATTTGGGTACCTTTCCCTTATCATTCCAGTACTCATCAACCTTTATTCTACCAATTACAATACCACTTATTGCACCTCTGTATGGTGTTAGTAAGCATATCCTCTTACCAATTGGGTCAAATTCGTCTATCACAGCTATATCCTGTTCCTCGAACGTCTCATTAACTATTGCTGAAATCAGTCCCTTAGCATTACCTGGCTTAACTATATCGATTCCCTCCCTCTGCTTAATTTGAATTGCATCGACGTTGTCTGGAACCATGACTATTATTAAATCGTCGTATCTAGACGCTGCTATAATGTTTACCTCTAGTTCCTTTGAAAGATTCTGTATAAATTCGTCCGAAAGCGGTTCTCCCGAAAATAAGCATGAGCCTAGTAGAGCAATGTTATTAATCTCTAGGCATACTCTTTTGGCCTCTTTAAAGTAAGTGCTGTAGTTGAGCCTCCGTAGCTCTCTTCTATCTTCTCTGTTTCTACAGCGTACTAGTCTAGGTTTAGGCAGGCAGTACATCTTGACCAAAGAACCTCTAAACACATTACTAATAATGCTACAGGCCTCCATTCCTAGAGCTACAACCGATTTAGGTTTTATGCTCTTTATTAATGTTATCTTGTATTCAATAGACATCAAATCACCAAACCATCCATCTGTGTTCACTATAACTAAATCAGAATTGTTGTTTTCAGCTATATCTATCAACTCCATTATCGCGGATATAATTCTGCTCATTGCTGTAGAAGTTGATGGGGTTGTATATCCTATGAATCTCATCGTATCCCCTTTCAATTCGCGTAGCCATACTACCTTACTTTTCATGAATTTTAGCGCTATAAAACCAGGTGGAGCTAAGTCGCACTGACCTACATCAGCATCAATTATAGCTGGCCTTAGATTACACTCTAGTGCTATATTTGATAACAGTGTGGAAAACGATGTTTTTCCACTATCAACTGCACCCACTACAACAACTCTTCTTCCCTCCTTAACTATATCACCCGCAGCTTGCTCCCATAAATCTATTACCTCTTCACCTTCAGAAGGTTGTTCGACAGTGCCTCCCTCACCGATAAGGAAATTTACCATAGAATCCGTCGTAGCTTTTATAGCATAGCTTCTATATCTACTTATGTAGATGCTTTGGGATGAGCATATATCGGTTCCCAGCACTCTTATGCATCCTTTCACAACCTCTATTCTTACCGGCCCAATAACTCTGAGTATCCTATTCTTCTCCAGTAGGGTGGTTGAGAACAGTGGTGTTGGTGATCTTAGTAACCTGACTTCTTTAAAAGCATCATTATACGCATAACTGGTCATAGTACCAGCCACAGCAGTTTTGCACAGCTCTAAATCATATTACGTTGTAGGTGTAAACTTGCTATTTAAATCTACATTCGCTTTTATTCACTAAACTATTGCTCTCGAATCATCATGTAGTCTAAAATGCTATCCAGCAACTCAATGCTCCTCGTAAGTAGCAGAAATATACACTTGGTGAATAGAAAGGTTTGTTTGATTTTACGAGGTTTTCTCTCCGTGGTTTGCTTTATGATCTAAAATTGATTGCAGCTTTCCTACACTCACTATGAATTTGAGGGGCGCAGGCTACACTACACATCTGCTAAATAGAGCTACTGAATGTGTTGTATGGAGGGTGTTGCACCATAAGTGCTGTACACTCTTGCCCAAATACGCAAAAAGCTTATAGCGGCATGAGCGCGAGAAGATCTGTGACTCTATACTTCATCGCTATATATTCTTTGCAGCGCTATATTTACTGCTGCTAAAGAATCTTCATCTTTTATGTTCTCTGCCTCCAATTTTCGTTTTGAACTCCCGTCCTCTGATATAAATTCTACTATGGCACTCTCTTTTAACATACTTGATAATCTAACTACAAAATCATCGTATCCTTTATGAGGCTTGTTCGGAAGTCCTATCCTAACTATTTTCCTCTCTGCATCAATGCTATCTATGAACATCCTTACAACTTTTAATGCCTCAATCTTGTTCCTATAGCTATTGATGAAAACTACGTCAGAGTTCACAAGAACTGCTACACCTATCCTCTCTCCATAGTCTATCCCTACTATAATGCTTTCTATTCTAGTACTTGAAGTCCTAGAGAGAATAACACTCCTAATCGCACCTCTTTCAACACCAATAGAATCGATATTTAACACCATGCCACTAATCTCTATACGCATTTCATTCATGTATCTCAAGCCATTCTCATCAGCAACAATGATACCATGAACTTTTCTACTATTTTCATCCACACCCTTCACTAGGGCTCTACATCTATTTAGTATATCCAGTACCTTCACGAGCTTTCTCGGATCGTATATGGATACAACTATATCCCTCCTCTGCCTTTCGATATTGATGGACTCCCACCCTGTTCAAGTTTGTACTATCAGAGCCTAACGCGAGCCTTACATCACTACGTATCAGATCCCGGATTCTTCCTCATCTCACAATTTCCTGGTCACACTATCTAAGGGAGCTTAAGGTTAATATATCTGACTCTCTTTCGTTGGCTAGGGATTAGCATGCTAACCAGATTGAGAGGTAGTTTGAATAAAATTGTAGTTAAAGTAGCTTATATTTGTCAGAGGTCGAACTTGTCGCCAAATCTAATTACCCTACTAGGTTTAGCTATATCTGTGCTCGCCATTCCATCAGCAATTTATGGAAATCACCTTTTACTCTTCCTTGTGATTGTAGCAGCCTCTTTTATGGATGTTCTCGATGGTGCGCTTGCCCGTTTGAGTGGAAGAGTAACGGCTTTTGGCGGAGTGCTTGATTCTGTCTGTGATCGAATTGAGGAATCCATATTTCTGTTCTCCCTTCACTTTACTGGAGTATCAATGTATCTCATATTCATAGGGTTTACAATTTCGTACACCATAAGCTATCTGAGGGCATTAGGTGAAACAAGGGGTGTAAAGATGGAGGGTATAGGTCTGCTGGAGCGTGGGGAGAGGTTAATACTAATAGCTATCACTGTAATCTTACTATCTGTACCCAATAGCAAATTAGGTACATTGCTAAGCATACATCTATATGAAATTCCCATAGCGCTGTTGGTAATCCTTGGTATTGTAACGATAGTTCAGAGGATTTCATATCTATACACGAGCTTTAAAAATAGCGTGAGAATGTAGGACAGATGAGTGGTTAGGTTAATTTCTGTAATGGGTTTGCTCTTTTCCTCTCTTCTTCTGATCTAACCTTTATTATTCCGTAGAATATCGCACAGTTTATGCAGTAACACTTTGTTACAGGGTACTTCATTACTATGGCTCCCTTTTTCTCCAACTCTGATGCAAGTTGTGGATCTACAGGTGAGTACATCCTAGTAACACATACAACTTTGTCCTCTGGCACCATAGCACCACAGTTATCGCACTGAACTCTAGTTACGGACCCCTTATCCCCTTTTCTACGTCCTCTGCTCTCCCTCTTTTTTGGCAATACTATCACCTGGCAAAAGCACACTCTTTAACCATATTTTAACTCCTTAAAAGTTGTAATGAAAACAATCAATTGTGGCTCCTACCGACTCAGTGCCTCTTGGCGATAGCCATAAACGTTGATGCTCTCTTACCACAGAATCCGCATTCAACTTCAGGAGATGCCAGCTTTACGTCCAGTCTCACAAGCGACTCTCTATGTAGTTCTCCCAACGCCTCGATGCCCTCCTCACCCTCTATTAATCTACGAACACACAGCTCATTACCACACCATGGTAATAGAACTATCCCACCTTCACTCCTAACTATTTTTAAAGCATCGTGAAGCTTACTAACAATCCTAATATTTGATTTAAGCCAATTCCATGCACGTAGCTCAATACTGCGCCTTACTTCGTCAAAATCCTTTTTCAGCTCTTGCATCAGCTCTTCAACTCCTACGGCTTTCCTCTTCATGGTATCTCTCCTAAATACTGTCACCGTGCTATTCTGTATTTCTTTATAGCCTATCTCTATTCTTATTGGAACGCCCTTTAGCTCCCATTCAAAGAATTTCTCAACAGGCTTCATATCCTCTCTTCTATCTATGTGCACCCTCACACCAGACTTAATCAGAAGATCTGCAATACTGTCACAGCGTTCATTTATCATTTTAAACACATTAGCATTGGAATGAGGAATGGGTATGATTACCACTTGGTATGGTGCTATATCAGGTGGTAACACAAGGCCCCTCTCATCACTATGGAATGCCACTATGGTTGCTATCACCCGCTCCGATATACCGTAGCTCGTCTGCCATGCATAGTCTATACTTTCATCACGTTTCTGTATCTTTACATCAAAAACTGAGGTAAACGTCTGGCCCAAGTTATGAACCGTCCCTATCTGTACAGCCTTACCATCTGGGAACACAGTATCGAATGCAATTGTATATAGAGCTCCGGCAAACTTATCCCACTGGGGCCTCCTCGTGACTAAATAGGGTATGGCTAGCTCGTCAAAGAATCTACTATATATCTTTATGGCCTCCGCCACCTGTCTTTCACAGTCGTTAAAATCCTCATGCAAGGTGTGGGCTTCTTTAAATGTTGTTACCTCCCTGACCCTTATCATAGGTTTCGTCATTTTAGTTTCATATCTGAAGACACTCACGATCTGATAGTATTTCTTAGGAAGTTGTTTGTAACTCTTTATCCAGAAGCTCTCCATATAGCTTAATGCCGTTTCACTTGTTGGTCTTAGAGCTAGCTTTACATCCAGCTCCTCATACCCTCCTCTAGTTATCCATAGTACCTCGTCTTCAAATCCTCTAACATGTTCGCTTTCCTTTCTGAATAGCGTCTCCGGTATCAGTAGAGGGAGTAGTATCTCTTCATGGCCAGTTTCATCGAGTAGCGATCTAATTAGCTCTAAAACATGTCTCCTTATCTTGAATCCATATGGCAGCCATATCCCCGTACCCTTAACGGGGTACCTCCCGTAATCGTATATCTCTGCTTCTCTTATGATCCATTCAAACCATTGACTGAAGCCTTCCCCAAATTTTTCTGGAACGCCAATTCTCTGCATAAAATTCATCACTGATTGATTGTGATTTGCCTTACTATGCTTTAGCATTTGAGTACTTAAATACCTTTCTTGCATACATAATGTATCCTGTATGTCCTACCATAGTTGTTGAAGGTTTTACAGACTCTGATGAAAGCTCTATTTCGCGCAGAAACACTTCACAACATCTAATATCCGTGAATCCCCTATGCCTATTCACAGCTTCAAAAAGCTTTAGTATTTGATTCATAGTTGGTAAAAAGAATACAGCGGGGGCGGACCACTTTAGAGCGTTATGTAGCGAGTCTAGAACATTCCATGGGTCAGGGATATCCACTACAGCAGCATCAATATCAGTCTCATCTATGCCCTCTCTTGCATCCTTAAGCTTCAGTGTGACATATTGATTAAGCTTTAGAGCCTCCAGATTAGTTTGAGCAACCCTTAGGAACTCCTCCCTAATCTCATACCCATACACGTGACCGTCTGGCCTGATAGAGTTTGCTAGAACTATTGTTGTATTACCGGTGCCAACACCTATTTCAAGAATCCTTAATCCAGGTGCTATTCCTAATAAAACTAGTATAAGTCCCAAATCTTTAGGGTAAATCACCTGAGTGACCCTTCTTATGCCCAGCTCCAAGTAATCGATAAGCAGGGGTTTAAGAAGCCAGGCATCGATATTCAGTGACGTTTTTACCTTACTCCCATAATTGAGGCCGACTAAGTCATCTAATTTTAGGTTGCCTCTATCGGATGAAAAGGTCCCACCCCTGTGGATCCTTAAGAGCCGTCTTCGCCTTCTATCTATATAGATCACAACAGAACCGTTATACTCAATTATATCATTTTTGCTCAGACCTGGTGTCATATATCATCACATCCTAAATACCTACCCTCATCATCGCTGAGTATCTTAAGCATTTACCGAGTTAAACCTATAAAACAGCATATAAACTATCATACAGGGTCCTCTACACGCTGATTAAAATGTTTCTAATAGCAATTTTCACGATCTGAATCATGGGAAACATTTCAGATTCCATAAGCTACATGATATAGGTGACCACCTAAGGGTGCTCCATTTCATTGGGTGCACTCTCAAACTGTTAGAGTCCAATAATGTCCCTTGCCTTGGGCAGGGTATGGAAAGTGCATAGCGGTGCCGCAATGGGGTGAAAATCCAGCCTTGTGTAGATGCAACTTTTTAGTAGGCTTCGTTGATCGTCATATCCATTAGTGTTCAGTCTCAAAAGGTGGTTACAAGAATGGTGAACCGCGAATACGGTGTTTAAGAGCATCAAAAAGAAACGCTTCTCATGCCTTCTTTCAAACCTCATCAAAGAGTTCAATGACCTTTGTCTTCTCACTTCTTTTAGCTTTTTTCCCGATACCGTGCTCCGATACCCATAATTCTTTTTTTAAAAGTTCTCTAATAGCTGATCTAATGACTTCGCTTCTTGATGAGTACCTTCCCATTCTGATCAGTTCATCTATAGCCTCAATGTACGTCTCGGGCATTTTAACAGTAACGATTCGCATATCTCTTCACCAGGAGTAGATATTACAATGATAATAATTTATAAGTTGGGTCGCTGCTAGAGTTTCTAGAAACAATTAGATGGCAGGTTCACGCCTCATGGGAACCAAAGGAAGCAAACCTCTATCAACATTAGAAAAACGGCAGAAAAAAGTGGTGAAAGAAGAGCCGAAAAAGAAAGCAGCAAAGGAAGAGCCGAAAATGGAGGTAAAGACGATCTCTATAGATGAGTCTCTGACCTCTAAGGCTAGAGAGGATTTAGAGAATGTCGGGTTTATAACGGTGTTTAGTTTGGCCCAGAAGTTTAACATAAAGTATAGTATTGGTAAAAAGATAATTAAGGAGCTCGTAAATAGGAATGCAGCAGAAATTGTAGCAAAGAATAGAAGAGTAATTGTAGCCGTGAGCAAGAGGTAGCTAATTAATATGCTCAGACCATCACGAGCTCTTGTTTAGCATAAGACTAGTCCATACCTGATTAATCTACATATAAGCCGAATTGCAGAGCAAAACTCTCATGCTATACATATTGAGGTGGTCCCTCCCACTACTTAATTAAGTAGGACAGTAATTTACGTAACTTTATTAGCACGCTTTTTCTGTAATGGGTCATAAACCCCCTATCTGCACCTACACCGATCTTAACCAATAGAACCCTATCCTCACTACCTGCAAGTTCTTCAATAACATCACCATTTTCATCTATGGCAATAGTCGGCACATCAAGTAGAATTTCGCCTCTTCTAGTTATTGTTCCACCGATCATGATAACTGTACATCTAGTTTCAATTGCCCTCATCATAGCTAGGTATCTCTGTTTATTTAGATTCACATCTAGCGAGGGATAGAAAATAAGAACGTTAATACTCGCTAGATTCAATAGTAGCGAAATTTCTGGGTAGAGAATATCCTCTGCTATAACTACACCAACTTTAAATTTGCTCATATCGAGTATAGGTACCTCAATATTCGAACCATATCCTTCAAATGCCTCCAACTGTCTCACCACCCCCTTTACACCAAGCACGGGTATTGTAAGAAAGGCACTCCTATACAGTTTTGTACCCCTTCTCTCAAGTATGGGTCCTACTAGCAGGTGCTTATTGTACTTATTAGTTATAACACATATCTTCTGTGTCGTAGTACCTGGAATTGTTTCAGCAACCCGCTTGACCCTTCTGACAGTGGTGATTAGATAGTTATACAGTGGGATCCCGTTGATCATTTGAGGGGCAACTGCCAGATCTATACTACTACTTTCGCTCAGCTTCTCAACTATCCTTTCAATCTTTGTTATATTTCTGGCTCTGTTACCTACTTCTATGGAGCTGTGGATTACCGCTATTGAAACTTCGCTTGTCTCTAGCATAACTTTCTGACCTCATCCCCATGTATGTACGGCAGTACATACATGCACATCTCTCTGTGAAGTTCATTTATAATATCAACATAATCTAGTTTCCCCGTCTCTATGCGCTGCATCTTATCATATAGTATCCTCGTCTGTTCAATAGAAACCATGCTCTTTATCTCGTCTCTAACATATTTCAATAATCCTTCAATCATCCTCTTCATTGCACCGACGTCCGCTCTCTTACTAAGTTTACTTACTAAATTCGACAACACAATCTCCAGATCTAGTTTTGCCTCTGGATATTCTGTACCAGCTAATAGTGTGTACACCAGGAAGCCGTCCGCCGATGGTATTAGTACACCTCTCCTACTCGATTTTATCACATAGCCACGTCTCATCAATATCTCAACAATTTTTGCGTATGTACTGGGCCTCCCTATACCAACACTCTTCATCCACCTAACTAAATCCCCCTGGGTAGGCAGCCTTACCTCACTTAACTTCACAGTTTTTATTTTAGATGGTGTTAACATAAGGTCATGCCTGGGCACATGAATTATTCTAATGTTTGAGTATAACTCTGTAAATCCAGGTTCAACAATTCCCGTAGCTATCTCCATAATCTGTTGCCACACCTCAGAACCGTTGATGTATACTTTGATTAGATACTTTGTCTTCTCAATTTTTGCAGAATTCATCTGACTAGCTATAAATCTCCTGAATATCAGATCATAGAGTTTTAGATGGTGGTTGGCAAGTCTCATGGGTGTCTCTATAACTCCCTCTGCAATAAGCTCCTTCAGCTTATTAACATCGATAGCCCTCGTTGGTCTTATACACTCATGCGCTCCTTCCCCACTCCAAGTTCTAGGATTGAAAAGCACCTCATAATCCTTTCCATACCTAACTTTAAGATATTCCCTAGCAATCGATATACCTGTAGGTGACGTTCTTACACTGTCGGTCCTGTGGTATGTTATAAATCCTGACTCAAAAAGATCTTGTGCGACATCCATTATCTCAGAAGCATCGAGGTGTAATACCTTCTGGGCTTCAGCAATCAGCTCATCCGTTGTAAAAGGTGGTGGAGGATGTACAACCTCTGTGTACGAATCAATTAGTTTGAACTCCAGATGGATTTTTGAAGGTGACAACCTAATAGATTTCCCTAAAACCCTATCTATGACACCTTGCGGAACTTCCACAACTATATCGTATGCACTGAAAAGCTTGCTTGTTCTAGAAGTGAGGATTCTAGTTATGTATAGCTCCAAAACCTTTCCCAAAATTGGCGTCTGGACACGTCCTGCACTCAGTCTACCCTCCTCAGCCTTTGGGTTTACATTCATTACTCTAAACACTTTAGTTACATACTCTGAGAGGGCGAACCCAAACCACCTATCCTCAATTCTTCTAGTTATTTGTGCCTCAACTAGCGATAAGTTGATTCCACGTGGGTTACTTAAGGCTGAAAGAATGGCCCTCCTGGTAACCTCGTGAAACTCAACACGCTTTATACTCTTAGCATACGGGGCAAGGGCTACAGCTACATCATATGCTATCTTCTCTCCTTCAGCATCGGGATCCGTTGCGATAAGAACCTCATCAACTTCGAGAGCAAGTCTCTGAAGCATATTTATGGTCTCCCTTGACGATTTCACCCTTCCAGAACCGCATATGGGACATCTATCACCTCTTACGAACTGAGTTCCGCAGCCCAAGCACCTCTTAATATAGTCGTACTTAGGTAGAAAGAGCGTTTTACCATTGTGGAAAACCCTTACTACGCCGTATATAGAGCTTTCCGAAGCCCCCTCTTCAACAACATCAAAAATGTGACCCCCTGTTGCAGTAATCAGCAGATGCATCCTTCCAATGGTCGTCTCATACACTTTCAATCCATCATAGATCCTTGCCGTTGGCCTGCCAAAGAAGGAAGCTATAGTTCTGGCTTTATTAGGCGACTCTACAATAAATAGCACAATTCTTGATAATTCTCCTTTCCCTCTTCGCAAGACCTCAGGTACTACGCCCTGCTTTAGCATTCTAATCATATTTCTATCTTCATCTATCTCCCTAACGATCTCATCAATATTTAGCTTGTCAAATTCTTTGAACTCAAATTCATCAATGTAGAACCTGAGTTTCTCTTCCAAGCCCCTCAAAAGCCTGTGGTCCTCTGCAAGAAGTATGGAGAGCCCCCTGGTAATCCCTCCAACGTATAATCTTGAAGTACGTCCGCATGCTTGCAGATATGTAGGAGCATCTGGTATGAGCATGTATAGAGCTCCATTCTCCTCGATGATTGATGTCCTCGGATTCTGCTTCAGCAATTCTATCATTTCATAATCTGATAGAATACGCTTGACGTACTCATAGACTCTCTGAATAGTTCTGGATGTATTATCCTCCCTAACAGTACCCTGCTTCAGCTCATCAACAATGGTTTTCAGCCTTTCAACAGACGTCCTCCTCATAATTCTGCGAACAGATGCCATCATCTTGGTTACTTCATCCCTTCTCCTATCCTCAACAACCTCTACCAGTACCGATAGTATCTTTAGGAGTGATTGAGGTGAATAATCAATCCTAGTTAGTGAAACCTTATGCCTAGGCACTCCAAGAAACACCACATATCTTATCCTCTCTGGAATATCAATGCCTCTAACAAGTAGTCCATAGTACGTTGCAACACCAACTAGGACCTCAACTTCATTGTTAATAAACCGCCGTAGAGCTCCTTGCTTCTTACTGATAACCAGATCTGCTTTCACCCCGCGATTCCTAAGTACATCTACAATAATCTGTGCATATTCTACTCCTAAGTCCTGAGGAACAAGGATTATTCCACCATTGCCTAGCCTATTGACGATCATGACAGCCTTATCCGCAGCATTTTCATACGATCCTACGTAGATATACGTATCAATAACATTTCTGTAGACCCCAGCAGTTGAACCTATACTAAACCCGAGCACCTCCTTAAATAATCTTATCCTCCTGCCCCTAGCTCTCCCAGTCGCTGAACTGACTATGAGAAGACCACACGTCTTTCTTTTCTCGATCATGATTTTAGAGTACTCGTCAATCAATTCTTGAATTGGTTTTCCATCAATCAGACACTCGCTGTCCGCATCTATGCAGAATGCCATCCTTCTCCTTAAATCAATCAGTCTATAGCCCATCTCGATATCTTTTTCATCAAATCCCATTAGTCTTAGTATGTATTCTACGACTCTACTGCCCTTCATTACGGCATCCACATCATCCACAAATATGAAGCCGAATCTGCCTTTCTTTTCAATAAAGTTCTTGAAGACCCTATCAAAACTTCTACGTAGATATGCTGGAGTAGATATTACGATGTCAAAGTATCCACCTCTTATATTCTCCTCTAGTTCAATTTTCCTCTTCGGAGACATTCTTGCATGTACTGCAGCTACGTTCAGTACAATGTTTAGTTTATTTAGAAATCTCTGAATTCTTTCCTCATATTGCTGAACCAGCACCGTAGTAGGGACCAGTATGTAGACCTTTTTACCGAACTTGTATGCAAGGTATATTGACATAACTAGACCAAATGTTGTCTTCCCCACACCGGTTGGCGCTATCATTGCAAAACTCTGGTTCTGCGCTACTCGAAGAGCCCAGCTTCGCTCTAAACTCCATAGAGATCCCCCTACGGACACTGCAAAGAAATCCTCAAAATCCTTTACGAATTTCTGAAGGGTTATAACGTTGTACAGATTCCCACTGGGATTAGCATCTACGTACTTAGCCAGCTCCTCAATACTTTCTATGTGTACCACATCTCTACCTTTCATGCACTTCTTGCACGCATTTCTATGTATTGACCTGCAGTCCTCTACAGCTCCACCACAATTGATGCAGGTGTTCAGATATATTCCTCTCGGTGTGTAGATTTTTTCAATAACACGTTGAGTACCATTGTCCGCGGTAAGGCTTAACGCTACGACTGTCCCTGACACTTTAGGCATACCTCTCCACTAATACCTAATCATCCGTTTATTAAAAACGATATATAAACTATGATAGCTTCAATTCAATCAGCGAAGAGAAGTCACATCACTTCCATTCAGGAGACCGTCGTTTCATCACAAGTATTTAAATAGCTAGCTAGGTATTATAAGTATTCATGGTATTAGTGTGACCGTAGATATTAAGATGATGAAACCCCATTGAATGAATGCGTGATTTGACCTGTCTCAGCTGATCCTGAAAGCTCCTTACCTCAAATGGCTACTTTTGGTTAAACCGTTTAGTCCATCAGCTACAGCACTCCAAACCATAAAACCGGATATACCTTTCCAAAGCAACTAGTTCTGTGTAAGATCTGCAGCTAAATCTTAAACCTCTAACATTTGAATTGTCCATTAATGAGAGCATGATCGACACGCTGCAGCCAGGTAAAACCAGTGCTGTGGTAGGTCATACATCTGAGGATATAGCGTGGATGGAGCAGACGACTTTACCTATAAAAACCTGTGCTGCAATCTTGAGCTCATACACCACTATATAGATGAACCACCACTCGTACTGTGAATTAAATGGAAGTCTGTTGAAGGGTGATAGGAACATGACCTATGTGCAGTAAGTGTAAAGAATTTCCGTGGAAGAGTGCCAGAGAGGTTTTTGTGTGAATACAGTTAAAAGTAACTGCAGCAGGCTTTGAGATCTCACGGCGCTTTTGAAAGGATGGTTGTCAACAGTTTCATAACCTTCCAGAGGACAAAAAGGAGGTGTACTTCAATACCCGTCAATCCAATGTCTACAGCTTCAAACAAATGAATAAATTAAAGTGCCGGGAGCTTTGCAGACTGTAATCCCCGTGAAGTTTCCGAACTAAAATTGTAAATAACGTTAATTAACTAGGGCAGCACTGTCGGATAGGACCTTGGATTTGGTGAGAACCAGGGCTCAGAAATCTAATTTGAATATTATAGAGTTGAAAGAGTCGAGCGAAGAGTAGTTAGAGATGTTGAGGAATTAGAAACCGTGACCTACAGTTTCATGGGAGTTCTGCGGCATAGGGAAATTTCAGCGGAGAATGTAGAGGCTCTAGTGTAGGTAGGAAATAACTTTTGCCTTGGTAAGCCATGTAATTTAAGTTTTAAAGTAATTGAAGTGAGCCCTAGTTAAGGTTCGGAACCCTATTGCAACATCAAATTCACCAGTGATTACTTTATCAGCGATCGAAGGCTTCTTCACCAGCTCCGATAAACCCCGTTCTCATCACCACATGTAGTATTACCTATGTCACAGATTATATAGGTTAACGCTTTATAAGAGATTTCACGGCGTTGCAAAAATGGATAAAAAGATCCCTCCCCAGCTGCTCCTACTATCAATCATAGCTCAGAGTAGAGATGGTCTAACAATTGGCGATCTTG
Source organism: Ignisphaera sp. (assembly GCA_025058535.1). Taxonomy (GTDB): domain Archaea; phylum Thermoproteota; class Thermoprotei_A; order Sulfolobales; family Ignisphaeraceae; genus Ignisphaera. The sequence goes on from JANXEL010000094.1 coordinate 19,231, forward strand.
TAAGTAGATTACGAAGCATGTATAGAAATGGTTGGAACTCATACTACAGCTTTGGCAAGCGTATAGACATTGGGATTCCAAGCGAACTCCTACAAGACATCAACGTGCTGAAATTGCTGAACCTTGTGGAAGAGAGGGGTAACAAGCTGGTTGCCACCCAAAAGGCGTACGACTTGCTCTCAAGGATAGAAAGTCACACGAATACCAGGTAATTATTCTGTGTATGAAGGCCTTCCCAGGCCTTTAGACAGTGGCTGTGGGTTTTAAAAATTCCAAAACTTACCACGGTGCTTAACAGCTGTGATCTGGTGTGCAACTGTTCCAATAACGTATGCATTGTCGCTCCTAGTCTTTCGATACCCTATATACCCGCTACTTAGAATCTTTAGTCCCGATCTCACAAACACATCTACAAGTTCACCCAGTGAGTAGAGGTAGTAGTACCTCCAGTAGATCCTCCCTCTTTTTTTCCACGGTATGTAAAATTCCCTTACGTTATCCACTAACCTAAGCACGTAGAGCAGCATATTTCTAAGAATAGATAATGCGAATCGCAGTTGCCTCCAGGACCATACAGTAACAACTATTATGCTAAGTGGCCTAGCTACACGACGTATCTCCCTCAGAATTCTTAAACCATACACTCTAGGAATGTGGTGTAGCGAAGCTATAGATAGTATAGAATCTGCTGCGGAGTCCCTAATTGGAATAAAAAACATGTCTGCTGCAATCGCATCCCCCAGCACATTTTCCTTGACCATGTTCCTCCTACTTATTACGGCCATTGAAAGCGATATGTCCAGGCAGATGAGGTATCTTCCCTTCTTATACCTGGTAGCATGGATTCCATTAACGCAGGAACCTGAACCCAGATCCAGAACTACACCACCTTTGATAACCCTGGCTATGGGCCAGGGTGCTGATCTGAGAATAGAGAAGGTGTCAGCTATTTCTTCGTACACTTGCAGAGTGTGGATAATCTTTGCCCTACCACTCACCTTTCTCCATATCGCACTGAACCCCATTACAACCACCAGCTGAGATGCGGCATTTTGATGACACTCTAATTTTGAGGATGCTACTTCTAGAGGCTGCTCGTTAGCTCCTTAGCCATGTAAGGCGCTCCATTAAGCCTTCTATAACCCAGCTTTCTATAGTACTCTCGTGCGCCAACCCCCGATAACACGTACACAGTATTACAGCTGAATTCGTATCTGGCTATCTCCTCTGCTACACTCATCAATTCTGCCCCCCAACCCTTATGCTGCCACGCATCATCAATACGTGCTTCTATGGGAACCTGTGGACCGTATATATGGAGCTCTCTAACAAGAGCTGTTCTACTGCAGATTTCTCTTCTGTGAGCTTTCTCCGACGGAATTCTAAGCCTAAGTAGGCCCACAATGATATCGTTCTCCGTATCCTCTACCGCCAAGAATATCTCCATACCTCTACTCGCTTCATAGTACTCTCTTGTTATTGAAACTCTGCCCAGCTTCCTACCTCTATACAGAAGCTGCCTCCCAACCTCTCTATACCTTATCTCACTAATTTTTATACCCTTCTCAATAGCCCTCTCCTCAATAAGCTCGCGAAGATTTGCTTTCTTAGGTCCTGCAACAATAAGCGGTGCAGGTATGTCCCTTTGAATCCTCATAACTCTGACCCACCTTGGAATGTATCTGTAGAACTCTGACACCAATTCAACTGCATCGTCATCGGTTAAAGCGGTGTACATACCCGCCCTCCATAGCTCATACAACCTTGTCCCCTCTACAACCACCACTGGATATATCTTCAGCATATCTGGCCTGTAGTCCGGGTTCTCAAAAATTTCTCTAATCATTGCGATATCTCTATCCAGGTTAGAGCCGGGTAGACCTGGCATGACATGGTATACAACCTTATACCCTGCATCCTTTAGAAGTCTTGTAGCTTCAACCACGTCCTCTACGGTGTGCCCACGTGAGACAAGGTTTAGAACATCATTATATATGCTCTGCACCCCCAGCTCTACCTTAGTCGCCCCTAAGTAGAGCATAAAGTCTATCTGTTTCTCCTTAGCCCAGTCCGGCCTAGTTTCAATCGTTAATCCAACTACCCTTATCCTAGCGCTTTCATTTCTTAGATGCGCCTCATCAAGAGAGGGCAGCGAGGCCGGTCTTGGATCTGGATACCTGTTGAAGGCCTCGAAAACACTTGCTACAAACGATACCTGATAGTCCACAGGCATGGCTGTAAAGGTGCCGCCCATAATTATCACCTCAATTTTGCTTGGCACATGACCCAGAGCCTCATACTGCTTCAGCCTTAAACAAACTTGTTCATATGGATCAAAGTTCACCTGGATACCCCTCATCAAGGCAGGCTCACTGCCTATGTAGCTCTGCGGTGTGCCAAACTCAGGCCCACCCGGACAGTAGATGCATCTCCCATGTGGACATGGGTAGGGCCTCGTCATAACAGCCACTATAGTAACGCCGGACAGCATCCTCGTAGGCCTCTTAACCCCTTCAAATGTCTTAATGTTCTGCATGGTAGGACCGCTGGAGGAATTCTAGCTGTCTAGTCGGGAATCTACCGTACTCCTCTTAAGAGCTTTAAGGGATCCCTAGCAATGACGTGACCAGGAACTCTATCTCTATACTTTCTTATAAATAGCTTCTCAACTACCCTGATCCTTGTGGAGAGCCTGATATCGTCTGGGTACATAAGGGCCACACCACCTATAATGGGGTACCATCTCCAACACCTTTCACACACAATGATTCCTGACACAATATCTTTGGAAAGGCATAAGTCGCAGTTGATCAGATCTACACCAATCTCTCTAGTATGCCTGCCACAGAATCCACAGAAGACATCACAGAAAGGTTTCTCAGAAACACCTATACTAGTTAGAGTTCTCTCCTCAAAAACGTAAAGCTTTAGAGGAAAACATCTGCACATGGGGCAGGCAAGGAGATTTAATGAAGCGTACCTCATGATGCTGCTACCCAAAGTTCATCATTGGATAGGGACAATTATGTCCACCTCTATATTGGGAGATAAGCTATTTAAGTCTACAGTGTAGAGTAGTGTTCAAATTGGTAGAGGGTTTGAGCATGCAGATAGAAGATTGGAAGACCTTCAGGAGGGTTGAGGCTGACATTCAGAAGAGCTTTCCAGACGAAATACACGAGTTTCTCACAAAAGTGTTCAATGTCTACCTCATCAGATTTCCACTTCAGGTGTTTAAGCAGTTTGAGGTTGTTAGAGACAAGCTAATCCCCCTCACCTCCAGATTCGATAACGATAAGTATAATGAGTACTGCGATGCGTTTTCAAAGGTTTATAGAGCGGTTCTGCTCGATAGGGCTATATCAGACGATATCAAGAAGCTCGTCCTGGAATTAGCATCTAAGGCGAATAGCTTCTTTACCTCAAGAAGCATGCCGCTATGTGTAAAAGAGGTAAAGTACTATGGAGTTAGAGTTAAAGCTGTATTTGAAGGAAAGCCTCTATCAGATACGCTTGTCGTCGTAGAATCTGAAGGACGTGTCATTGCATCCACCAAGACGGACCCCAACGGTATTGCGTATGTCGAGGTTCCTGAGGGAAAGTACGATATATACCTCTATAAGGGTCTAGATGGCGGCAAGTATGTATATGAGGAGAAGAACATGGTCGTGCCACAGGATAGCGAGGTTGTGTTTAGTGTGAGTGAGACTAAGACTCGTACTGAAATAGAGAAGGAGCGTGAAGGAAGGCCCGTGATAAGGGAGGTCTCCGAATCGTTAGAGGAGCCTAGGGTTGGTGAACATAGCTAGCTCATCTATGGTGCACGAGTAGATCTTTCTATCCAATCTGCTAAGATACTCTATTACAAGAGGGCTGTTATTAAGAAGGGCCTCATCGAGGGCCAACCTGAGATCCTCTATCGTATGCATTTTCCTATTATTTATGGATAGCAGGATATCACCATCGCTGAATCCGCACACTCTAGATATATTTGGGTTCAGAATTCTAGAGATTACGAGACCGTATCGAAGTCCGAAGTGTGTAGCTATACTTCTCAACGCAAGCACGTTTATCCCAAGTACTATGTGTGCAATCCTACCATACCTTTTTAGGATTCTGTAGCTGTATAGCACTCTGGTAGAGGGTGTAGCAAGGGAAAACTCATTTGCGTCAAACGCCTTTGCTACAACCATACCAACAACGGAGCCGTTGAGATCCACTATGGGGCTTCCACTCATCCCCATCAATATTGGTAGACTCAATAGCAGAAGGCCCTCAATCAAACCGTACCCAACATCAGCCTTCACCTCAGAACCGCTCACAATACCCACTGATAAAAATGGTCTTAGAATACCGTACGCCGTACCACATGCTATAACAAAATCTCCAATGGAAGCCATGGAGTCCTTCAAAGAAATCGGTTCGCGTTTCACACTACTTTGTATGAACATCAAATCCCACCTAGAATCTACATCAATAATCTCACCTTCAATTACATCTCCATTGAGATCCAGAAGGCATATCCTTCCATCACCTATATGCTGCAGTGAGTGCATCACTGTTGCAACTACAGAGCTATCTATGTAGAAGCCTGTTGCTACAGCATTCAAGTAGCCATTATCTCTAGCCACCTCCATACAATCAATGCTCCTATCCCTTGGAATGAGCACCATAGTGGTTGAATCGATTGTCCTTACTATCAATTTCTTTAGCTCTCCTTCAATAAGCCTTAGATTTGTGTTACCAACATCAGTAAGCGCAATCCTATCGCTTTTAGCACTGTCCATTTTACCTCGTATATTATCCTTTTCACAGATATAATATGTGGTGTGAAGCCCTATAACGAATTCAATTGAAGCACGGGCCCACCCTGTGAACTCGAGCATCTGCTGCGCGGTTCATTACTCTAAGGCTTATAAACTGATTTTCTGTACTCACCGTGATAAGGTGTATAGCAGGTGGGTATTGTAGATCTGTCAAATTTCTTATCAGAGGTGGGCAGGGTCGTTATAGTTATGAGTGGAAAAGGTGGTGTGGGTAAATCTATCATAGCTAGCTCTCTCGCAATAGGGCTTGCACTAAAGGGTCGCAGTGTTGCCATTCTCGATGCTGATATCCATGGCCCCAGTGTGCCGTGGATTATGGGTGTCGAGAACGGGTACATGACTGTGGACAGCGACGGTTTCATAAACCCCATTGAGATTGAGAATATTGCTGTGATTTCAATAGAGCTTCTGCTAACAAATAAAGATGTGCCCCTAATATGGCGTGGTCCACTGAAAACCCGCGCAATTCTGGAGATTCTATCAAGGACTAGAGTGGGCAAGAGAGACTACCTCATTATAGATATGCCTCCGGGTACAGGTGATGAACCTCTAACCATTGTGCAGCATTTAAAAAATAAGATTATGGGTGCAGTACTTGTAACAGTACCTGGAGAGCTTGTCAAGCACGTTGTTACAAAAGCTGAGATCTTCCTTAAAGAGCTAGGTGTACCTCTACTTGGAATAGTGGTAAACATGTCCTACTTTAAATGCCCTACATGCAATACCATACACAGGCTTTTTGGTGCAACCAGTATAATGAATGAGAATATAATTGCAGAGATACCTATAGATCCCCTCCTAGCCCAAATGGTTAGTAGTGGTAAGCTTATAGACTATCTAAAGGGAAGCAGCAGTACAGCCAAATCCCTTCTTAGAATAGCAGATAGCGTGGCGAACATGGAAGCACAAAAATGAGTTTACAGCCGAAATTAGGGTGGTGGGTAGGTCAAGCCTCTGAATGGGAGAAAGGCGGGTCGTTGACCTGGCTACACCCTAACCCTTTTGACCAATATAATCCTATTTTGAAGCCCCACCTTCTCAATTCTAACAATTCCAAGCTTCTCAAGCTTTCTAATATGCCTCCACAGTGTGGTTTTAGGTATGTTTATGCTGTTCTGCAGCTCTGCCTGTAGAGCTGAACCACCCTTTGCATCTAGAACTTTGATTATGGCTACATCTACATCATTAAGTGTTTCAATGAGCTCCCTCGGTCTTCTCTTCTTTAGGTAAAGATACATCCCCACTACAGCAGCGACCGCAATAAGACCCGCTGTGGATATCCACAGCACATAGTTTGGCTGTCCCATGGATGGCTGAGTGGTCCACTGGGTATCTGTAGGAGTTGTTTTTATAGGCGGTGATATCTGCGGTGGTCGCAATGTGTACCTTAATTCCTGTGGACCCCTTATTGTAAGTGTAAGTGTGTTGCCTTCCCTTTCATAGCTGACTATCTCCCTTGGAACTGTGAGGAGAACTACATTTGGTACAGGTATTCTGAGGGTGGTGGTGATGTTGGTCTCTATCAGTAGGTAGAATATGCTGTCCACTATGGACACATTAGCGATGTACGAAATATTGACAGAGGAAGATTCTTGCACAATTAGGTAAAGCGTTCTATTCTCATACATCACTGGAATCGGCTCACCATCAGCCACAGCTACAATGGTTTCAGGTATCGGTTCAACTGGGGCTTCAACAATCTGAAGCCCATCATTAAGATGTGCATGGATCTCTACAGATACTACACCGTGCTCATTAATGGTTATCATCACCGAATCCTGTGCATACAGCACTGGGCTAGCTGATGTAGATAGAAAGCATATCAGGAAAATCACAATCAGTAATCCGTAAGTATCCATTGAGATCCAGCACCATTTTCACAGCTTATCATTTAACATCCTAGCACTCTCTACTAGGAGTGGAGCTTATATGTGTTTACTCTACCGAATGTATCTGAATTCTTTAAAATGTTGTGTGCTATACTGGGCTACCTGGATGCTGTATGGTAGGGGAAGTAGTTGCAGATCAGCATTCTCCTTTCTGCACAGAAGTGATCACCGAGTCTCCAGAGGGGGTCATGCTTCATTATGTGCTATTTTTAATGCATTAATAAGCGTGTGAAACTTCGGCCGCATAGTACCACGGTTTTGATTTCAGGTGTATAATTTTTTATACCTGTATAAGAAAATACGTGTATAAGGTGTTACGCCCATGGGGAGTGAAGATGAGTTTAGAAAGGAATTTGAGAAATTGTTGAATGAATTAAAAGGAAATGTCGAGAGGCTTGCTGCGGATATTGAGAAGATGTTAGATGGAGGTAACATTAGGGAAGCGTATAGAATTTGGAGGGAGAGGTCGAGAGAAGTTATCAGGAAGTTAAAGGAGCGTGTTGATGAACTTGAAAAGATGGGTGAGAGTATCGATGAGAAGACGGTGAGGGAGATCGTTAGTGAGTTTAAAGATAAGATTGATGAGGTTGTGAAGGAGGTATCCGACGTTTTCAACAGTATTTTGAAGAGGTTCAGGGAGTTTGATGTTGATGTAGCTGTGCCACTATCCCTTCATAGAGTTCCTAAGATATTCGTAAGAACATTTGAGGACGTATTTAACTCTGTGGTTGAGGCATTTGAAGATGTCGAGGAGGCTATAGAGGAGGGTTTGAAGAGTGCGGCTCGAGGCGGACTAAGCAGCGTCATCTCAGCTAGGATTAGAAGGAAGGAGCTTGAGTTAATAGATCGGCTTGTTGATGCTGGTATATTCAGGAGTAGAAGTGAAGCTATAGCATACTTTGTTAGAAGGGGTGTGGAGTCTAGTAGAGAATGGATAGAAAAGGCCTTGGAGCAGGCTAAGAAGATTAGAGAGCTTCAAGATTCCATAAGAAGGGAGCTAGGGGATATTGATAAAGATGATGAGTAGAGCTCTACATTCTTCTCCTCAACTGATTATAGACGCCAACCACACCTATTAGAATAGCAATTATAAGTGCTATAGTAGGCTGCAGCCCTAGTGCAATTGTGCTTTTGTAGACTAGAGAGGCACCTGTTGCAGCAAACAGCACTGCCAGTACATTGCTACTCAGTATATATATCACAGCAGCTAGCACTATTGTCATCAGTAGAGTTAGTACAGCTCCTCTAACGAGTATTGTTGAGATTGCATAGCCAAACACTATCGATAGAGCAACCTTAAACAAGGTGAAGCCAATGATAAACCCTATGAAGATAGCCAATATCGTGAATAGTATGGATAGCGCTACGCTATGAAATAACCCGTACGTAAGAATGTGGGTTGCGTAGCCCAATACGGCTGCAAAGGCCAACGATGAGATGAATCTAGCCAGCTGCACACCCCAGATGCACATAGCCAGTCCTATGATGGTGGCAATAACGTGTGCAGGAACATCAATTCCTTCAATGATGATTTGGGGCAAGGATCATCCCAGGAAGAACGGTGGAGCCCATATATAAATACTTTTTGCTCAGAACACTCTAGAGAACTTGGTGCTACACTCTTTTGAGCAAAGAGCTGGCAGACCTTTCTGCTGCAATGTGTCTCTTAGAATGGTGTTCTCCTCGAAGCTTTAGAGAGCTTTGTCTACTCTATGCTTGAAGGCTACTACCTTCTCTTCATCACTAGTATAAGAAGCGCTACAGCGGTAGACACTGCTATCAATAACGCAACTGTGACGTTGCTGCGGTAGGGAATCTGTTGCACTGCTAACGTTGTTCCTGTTGCTACGGTCTCCGTTTTCGGGCTGCGTACGTATAGCTGTATAGTATTGCTCTCTACTCTGTAAACACCTTCGCTTTCTGGCACCAGCACCTTTACTTCATAAATACCTGGTCTCGGTAGAGAGAGCTCTACGATAGATGTTTCTCGATTTACTTTACCGGTAGCTCTGCTCCATGTACTCTCGTTACTCAATCTGTACAGGATCTCTATAGCGTTTATGATGGGTGGCGATACCTCTACCTTCACCAATGCTTTCGAGCCCACCTCTACAT
>JANXEL010000019.1 GCA_025058535.1 Ignisphaera sp.
TGCCTAAAGGGTACAGGGAGGCGGTAAGGGAACTCGATATCGTTTTTGAGATGCCAGCCCTAACACCCTACACCTCTGCTATAGCGTATACCATTCCCTATCAACTTACAGCCTACTATACGGCTGTAGTGAGGGGTCTAGATCCTGATAAGCCTAGGAATTTGGCTAAGACGGTCACTGTTGAATGAGGTGAAGATTTACGGTAGTGGGTATCCCCTATAGTTATTCTTGCTGATGACAGTGACAAGAAAATGGGAGTCCTGAGCGGTGGAGGATCGAAGACGCTCCTTCGTTTAGTCGGTAAACATATTGTTGAATATACCTTAGATAACGTCATCGAAATGGGGGCGAAGCAGGTTTACATGGTTGTCAGCAATCCTAGGGATTTTGAAGACGTTGCTGTTAAGTATGGCAGGTATGTAGAGCTAGAGCTTGTTCGACAAAGTGGGTTAGGCGTGGAGGGAGCTATAATCTCCATCAGAGACTTTATTAATGATGACTTCATTCTTCTCTACGGGGATGTAGTAGCGCCTAAAGATATGTATAGAGAGCTCGTGTCTGCATATATGATGAACGGGTATGCCGCTGTAATTGTGCCAGAGGAAGATACTGAAACATATAGTGTTGCTAAGCTTGATGATATGGGGCGTATTGAAGGATTTGCGGGAAAGCCTATAATTGAAGGTGGATTGAGTACCTATGTGATTGGTGGTGCCTTTGTTCTTCCCAGGGAGTTCGTAGATTTTGTGGAATCACTGGGGAATGTGATTGAGGCTTTGAATGCTATTAACAGTAAGTATAGACTTAAGCCATGTGTGTGGAGTGGATGGTGGGTGGATATAGAATATCCATGGGATCTTCTGAGGGCTTCTCTCTACCTATTCCAACAATCCAATAAAATGATGGTGAGTGGCAATTCAACTATATCCCATAAAGCAATCATAGAAGGTCCTGTGATAATAGAGGATGATGTCGAGATTGATCATTTTGCCGTAATTAAGGGTCCTTCCTTCATTGGAAGAAGAACTTACGTTGGAAACCACAGTCTTGTCAGAAGTTACGTATCGCTTGAGGGAAACAATGTCATAGGTGCATATACAGAGGTTGTATGGAGCTCTGTACAGAAAGGTGCAAGCATAGGTAGCAGATCATATATAGGGTTCTCCATCATAGGGCAAGATAGTGTTATAGAGCCTGGAGTTATAACGTTAAACGTTGTGCCAGAGGAGGTAAAGATAGCTAGGGCTATTAAGCTGAGGAAGCGAGGTAGGGAATATACAAAGCTGGGAGCTGTTATAGGATTCAAAGCACGTATAAAGGCTTATACCGTGCTTAAGCCGGGCGAGGAAATTGCAATGATATAGAGATAGAGACTACCGAGGCTTTCATTAAGCGAAAGTTTCTGGCAATATTTCTAATAATTAAAGGTGGTGGAGGGATCTGATTAAGGTTATAAGAGAGCGGCTAAAATGATTTAAGGATCTATAGAGTGTATTTCCAGATACCTCTACCTCTGTAGTTATAGATTATAGTTTTATATGCTGTTACATACTCTATCGAATACCCTATACCCTCTCGCCCTATTCCTGACTCCTTTCTACCTCCAAACGGATAGTATCCTACTCCATGCCTAGGCATATCATTTATGTAAATTGCCCCAAATTCTAAGAATCTAATTAGTTTTCTAATTTTCTCTATATCGTGTCCAAAGATAGAGACATCGAGACCATATTTCCGTCCATTTGCAAGATCTATAGCCTCATCAAGCTGCTTAAAGGTTGTTATAAGGGCTATGGGTGCAAAGATCTCATCTCTATATAGCATTAACTTTCTTATACTAAGGTTATCTAGGAATTCTATCAGTGTTGGCTCAACATATGTCCTACCCAACCTCCTCCCTCCGTACACTATTCTCCCACCCAATTCTACGGCTTCGTTGATAGCTTCAATCATTTTATTTGCTGCAGCTTCGTCAATTAAGGGACCCATCACTGTCTTTTCATCCCTAGGATCACCGACAACAACCTTTGACAACTGATTGACAAGCAGCTCCTTTAATCTGTTGTACACAGGCTCTTCAGCAATGACGAGTTTTATTGCATCGCATCTCTGACCTGCGTAACTATATATACCCATTGCTATAACCTGTGCTGCATTCTCCAAATCGGCATCAGCTAGTACTATAGCTGGATCTCCTCCACCAAGCTCCATGACAAACTGCTTTATTCCTGCTCTTGCCAGAACCTGTTTCCCTGTTTCACTACTTCCAGTAAAGCTTATTACATGTATTCTACTGTCAGCTACAAGCCTACCAGTTTCACTACCAGGGATCGTTAAAACTGCAAACGATTCTTTGGGGATGCCGGCCTCTGCGGCTAGTTTAGCAAATAGTATGACAGGAAGAGGGTCTGCAGAAGGAGGCTTAACAATAATAGCGTTTCCAGCTACAATGCTGTATGTGAATTTTGAAACTGTATCAAACAATGGATAGTTAAATGGTATTATAGCTAGCACGACACCGAGTGGTTCCCTTCTAACGATAGCCTCGGTCTCAATGGTTGTCGGATCCCAATCGCCAGGTAGGTAATCACCATACACTTTCCTAGCAT
>JANXEL010000037.1 GCA_025058535.1 Ignisphaera sp.
AAGTAGTGCTTTAGAGGAATTGGTTGTTACAGGCTTCTCTGTTATTTTTTACATGCACTAAAGATTACGTTGAGAGGTTTTGTAAATGAGTAACCAATTTCACCAGCAACATCTCTCAGCACCTTTAGAAGGCACCAGCCAGCCTTTTTAGCCATATACACCATTTCATTTAGCGAGTATACTCTCATTTTAAAGTGGGCCTCATCTAGAAACATAAGATTTCTACCATCCTTTCTATAGAAACTGTGTTTAATCATAACCTCACTTGTTACCGGGTTGAACAAACTCTTCTCAACTACAACGTAAAAATGGTAGTCGTAGAACCACGTCACCTCTCCAGCAATGTTGTGCAGCATCAGCAAGTAGTCTCTATTTATTGAGTCAGCAATGATCAGTACACCTTTGTCGTCGACAAGATTTCTAACATGTGTTAAAACTCTAATATCAGTATCTTCATCGTAGTATCCTATAACCGAAGACCATATAAATAGTACTGCATTGAATGGAGAGTATTTGGATAGGCAATGATCTAGCTCTCTTGCATCACATACAATAAATTCTGTTCTATTTTCTACCCCCTGGGAACGAGCCTTTGTCTTGGCTATCTCGATGTAGCTTGATGAAATATCTATCCCTACAACACTATAGCCAAGCTCGGCAAGCGAAAGTGCCACCCTTCCAGTGCCACATCCGATATCGAGAATACGGCCCTTGTCGATTCCCAGCATCATTAATTGCTTTGCAATTCCTTTAGCAAGTTTTTTCCCTCTATTTACCATTTCATGGGAATCCATTATTATTCTGAAGTACTCTCCCTTTTCAATAAAATAACTATATACAACATCATTGCTTAAATTAGAGCCCAAACCCAAATATTTTATCCCTCTAACACAATGACTATCCTAATGCCTATTTTAAGTTTATCGAGCCGGTATTCAGCGGATTACGCTACTACATCTATGTACAGGCTATAGAGGTGTAGTGCCCAAGAGAACTGCTATCTCCTATGTAATTAATTTATGGTATACTGATTCTGTGATTGTCCTTAAAATCCTCATCTATTTATTGAAATGAGTGCACATACATGGGCTTAGAGAATCGTTGGTGGTCAACTTAGTAAGAGCCTCATCTAAGTCTACCTATGTAACTTGAGAGTAGGGTCTAATTTGCAAGGTCTATAAAATTTACGAGGCTTTGGTAGTCCTCTTCTGAAAATTGGAGAGAGTACAGCTTGCCAAAATAGTCTTACCACCACCATGATCTCTATCACTACACAGCTACATATAATTAGTACTGAAACCACTCAATGCGAATCATAATTTAGTTTCACCATTGAACTTAAAATTCTTATATTTCTACATCGATTCAGAGCAATTCCTATGTGAATGGATAAATGCTGAGAGAAAGACTTTTTAGAATTTCTATCATTTTTGTGTGTGGTGTATTGTATGAAGATTGGCATCTATGGATTTGGTGCTATGGGGAAAATCATAGCGAAGGCCGCTATTGAAAGGAGATATGAAATTGTGGCGGTGGTTGATATTGATTCAAATCTCGTTGGAAGGGATGCGGGTTTAGCCATGGGTCTTGATGAAAAGCTCGGGATCAGTGTATCCAGTGATACTGCAGTACTGGCTAATGCAGATATAGTTGTTCATGCCACTGGCTCCTACTTGGATAAGGTTTTCAATCAAATTGCTCTAGTTGTTGATATGGGTGTGGATATCGTATCGACGTGCGAGACGCTAGCATATCCCTACTATCGCTATCCTGTGCTAGCCAGAAAGCTAGATGATTTGGCAAAGGCTAGAGGCGTTACAGTTCTTGGTACAGGTGTAAATCCAGGTTTTCTATTGGACACTCTAGCAATGGTACTCGCAGCATCGTTTAATAGTATAAGGAAGATTAGAGCAGTGAGAAGCATTGATGCCGCTAAGAGGAGGGAATCTTTTAGAAAGAAGATTGGTGTAGGAGAGAATCCTGAGGTTGTTGAGGATAAGCTTAGAAGAGGTGTGATAACGGGACATGTAGGCTACGCAGAGTCTACACTTCTAATAGCCGATGCGGCTGGTGTACAGCCAACTAAAGTAGTTGAAGAGCAGAGCCCTGTTGTAGCAGAACATGATGTAGAGTCGGCTGGTGTAAAGGTCTTAAAAAATATGAACAAGGGCATCAAAGGCTATGGATCTGCATATATAGGGGATAAGGAGATTATAAGGGTAGAGTTTCACGCATATGTAGCAGCAGATGAATATGAAGAGATTGTAATTGAGGGTAAAGACTACACAGTAAAATGGAGGAGCACCGGAACTCCTGGAGATCCAGCAACAGCTGCTGTAATTCTAAGTTTGGTGGAGAGGATAAAGGAGCAGAAACCGGGTCTACTAACAATGGCAGATTTAGTCCCGTTCAGACCCAGAATAACACTCTAGCAGTGGTTACGCTGCCCAGATTTGAGGGCAGTATTTCAGTACTAACTGTCACATATCTATTCTAAGATTAAATGTCGATCACATGCGCATATCAATCAGACAGATCTAACTCCTCAGTTACGCATCGAGCTATTATAAAGCTAATATACCAGAAGTGCTTCTGATACCAAAAGTGAGGACAACGATGATGCTGCTGAAGTGGAAGAGGATCCCTGTTGGGATTGCAACCACTCTATAGTACAGGGGATTAAGTTTGAGCGGAAGACCTTTGCTTAGGAGGATAGCCGAAAAGGTTCTAGGTTCCAATTATGGCGGATCAATTTGGAAACGCATAGAAATCATAGGCGATATTGCAGTTATTAGAAAACCTTTCAATCTATCTGAGGAAGTTCTTAGAGTTATCGGTGAGGAGCTCATAAGCTCTCTACACTATATTAAGAGCGTATGGCTAGCTGTGACACCTGTACAGGGAATTGAGAGAACTAGGAGTTATATACACCTAGCTGGTGAGAAGAGAAGCGAAACTATTTATAAGGAACACAGATGTGTGTTCAAGCTTGATGTAACCAAGGTTTACATCTCACCTGTTCTCGGTTATGACCACATGAGGGTGGCTAAGCAGGTTAAGGAGAATGAAAGAATTTTAAACATGTTCGCCGGCTTTGGACCATATAGCATAATAGTCTCTAAGTATGGAAAGCCCTCCTACGTGCTATCTATAGACATTAATGAGTCTGCAGTTAGATATGCTAGAGAAAATATAGAATTGAATAAAGTTGCCTCTCTAAACGAAATTATACATGGGGATGCATTAGTATTAACACCATCGCTTCAAAGTGAATTTGATAGAGTACTAATGCCGCTTCCCGATCTATTTGAAAAGGCGGTTGAAGCTTCGGTGCTGATTGTAAGAAATGGAGGCACGCTGCACCCCCATCTATTCGTTGAGGCAAGAAATAAAAGAGAGGCTTTAGCCAGAGCGGCTGAATCGGTGAAAAGAGTTATTGAGAAGTTTGGAATCTATACAACTGTTGTTGGCGGGCATGTGATTAGAGGTGTTGCACCGCGCAAATATCATGTAACGGTAGATGTAGTGATTGGGAAGAAAAGCAGATAGGCCACACCACTCTGCAGACGTTCAATTGCTTCAATTAGTTGCAAAGGCAATTTAGCACGATAACAGCAATTGCTGCTAGCTCCTAAGATGAGGTTGTTTAATGCGCATCAAATCACACTATATATTTGTGGCTACATTTAGGTGAATGATATGTCTAACATTAAGGGTAGGGGACCTCTTAACATGCATGTAATGAATGCAAAGGTGTATAGAGACTATATTGTTGGGCTTATAATCACGTTGACGGTACTGATTGGAGAGACACTGGTCATAGTGCTGAATATAGATAGATATAGAATCGCTTCTCTACACGAATTAGCCTCCGATCCAATAAAACTCATCATATACTCGTCTTATATCTTAAGTGTGGTTCTGGTACCCGCTCTCGTGCTATGGAGTTTTAGTGCAGCTAGGGAGTTGATAGAGATGTATAGAAGGCTTAGCCTAAAAAGCCTAAGTAATGTTGATGTTTTATGGATAAGAAGAAATGTATGGCTACTACCACTTCTAACTGCGCTCTCATTTGCATCAATTCTACTAAGTATCATTATAGGTAGTCGCTATATAGCATTATTTGCACTACTTCCCCTTCTCCCATTTGCAGCAGTTATTCTAAAGCCCGTTATTGAGGTGTACAATCATAAAAGGTTAATTGATATCGAATTGAAGTGGTTCATAATAATTCTGTCAATTATAGAGGGTGTTGGCACCAATATAGGGTTTTTAATTGAAAAATTGAAGAGAGCACCTCTTCTAAAATCAATTTCAAAGGAAATGGCTATAGTGGATAGGGACTCCAAACTCTACTTTCTTTCACATGTTGATGCGCTGTTGTATAGGGCGAGGGCTACACCAAGTGAAAGGCTTGGAAGAATTTTCCTTGGTTATGCGTCAAAGATTAGGGAAGGAGGCAATATATCGCTATGGCTTAGAACTCGTATTGATGAAGAAATTTTGAGAAGCGAGTTCAACATGAAATTGTATGTTGAGCGAATGGCAGTTACAATAAGCCAGCTGGCAATGGTGCTATATATTATCCTTCCACTGATTGTGCTATCCACTTCTATGGTTTTAAGTATGCATTTCACAATAGTAGTGTCAATTATTACCACCCCTCTTCTCATTTCAATTGCCTATTCAATAAGGCCTAAGACGTTAGATTCAATACCTATGAAGTACGTTATACAATCTCAGCTGGTATTCGTCGTCTTATCAATTATTTTATATAATTTTGTGGGAAGCTATTCCCTTGCCGTTTCATGGTTTGCAGGGATAGTGGCTGGCTACCGGGCTCACAAAATGGTTATGGAGACGGAGATTCTCGATAGGGATTCATTGGAAATTCTAAAGAACGTTATAGAGCTTAGAAGAAGTGGATACAGTGTGGTAAAAGCGCTAGAGTACATTGTTCAAAGTGGTATGCTGAATGGGGTGACGCTGAGGATTCTGGAAACGGTGCTGAATAGAGTAAGTCAGGGTTATTCACTAGCAGAGGTAGGGGTGGAAATTAAATCAACTTCATTTCTCTTCCGATATACGATATTCATTTTGGGGATAATTCATGAATGTGGTGGAGGTAATGAGGAAGTACTCCAGTCACTATATGAAAACATATATAGGGTTAAAATTATGGAAAACAGCGTTAGAAAGTTGTCACTATTCTTTGAAATGCTTTCAATAGCAAACGTATTTATCATGGTGTGGATCTGGAGAACAGTCTCACCTTTGGTAGCAACGCTGAACGAGTACTACCCCTTGGGAAACGGACACGCCTCTCTAATTTCAATACTTATCTTCACATCGCTGATATGCTTTAAGCTCATTTCATCAGTTATTAAGAAGGGACTGCCAATATTTGAACCAAAGGACTGCATAGCAATAGCAGTGGGAACGTTGGCCTTAAATCTGATTCCGTAGAGGGATATAGCGGACGCTTTAAAAATACTCAGCTATTTTAGGGAGCGTGAAAGGAAATACACCCTGGAAAAAAGTTGCTGCAAGGGCAATGAGCGAACTGCTAGCACTGGTGCTAGGTATAGCAATAACTATAGCTGTCGGAATGACTATTTACACGTTTATGCCAAATTACATAAGCTCAATGCAGCAACAGCAGAGAATAGCTCTAGTAGTTCAGGATGTTTTCTCGATAAGCAGTAGTGAATCTATATTAACGATATCTATAAGGAATCTTGGTACAAAGGAGATAAAGGAAATAAACACAACCATACTATCTCCAGCTAATTTAGACATAGAATTGATTGCACCAAAAATTGAAGATGTTTCGTCTGAAAAATCAACATTAAAAATAGCTAAAATAGGCTTATCCCCAGGACTTGAAACCATATTGACCATTCGGTTAAGAGGAAGTAGTATAGGTGTTGGATCCAAAATCATAATAGCAGTTTCAGCAAGATACATTGATGGAAGTATGGCTTCAGCATCCACACAGGCTCTTATAGCTTAGCGTTGATTATGAATAAAAATGATCTATTTTTTACCACTCATTATAATGAGTGCTCAATAAATATTTTCAAGAAAAATTTATAAAACTAGATAGCCTCTTCCTACAAGTGCAGCTCGAGCTCCCGCCGTAGCTCAGCGGCAGAGCGCCCGGCTGTAGTGGGGCAGGGCTGTTAGACACCGGGTGGTCGGGGGTTCAAATCCCCCCGGCGGGACCTCCTAATGCTCAAGTGTATTTAATGATACGCTATACAGGTCAGTGGGGTGGGAGATTTACTTGCAATAAGTTCTAACCTGCTATGATAGCCTAAAATTGCAGACTGAATACCCTAGTAGATTAAGTGATGTTACCGGTAGGAACTGATCAGTGATGATACTTCCATGGACTGAAATACTAGTTTCTACCCATCCTCATGACATTCGATTCACGGGACGTGCGGATAACGGTTTTGGGGGCGGGCAGGCAGGTCGGCAGGTCGTGCCTCCTCAT
>JANXEL010000070.1 GCA_025058535.1 Ignisphaera sp.
TGGATAGACACCCCTTGCAACCATCCACACCACCAATATTTAGCTACTCCAATTTTGCACACTGATGGTGTGACTCCACATCTCAGTACAGTGTAAGGGTATATAGCTTTAAAGTACAGCTCTACACCCAGAACTAGAAACTACATCTACACAATAAAGCGGTGCTGTATTGCCGAGGTGCACTCTATCCAGATTTTAGTGCTTAGTTCTAGAATGACTGGCCACACGAAACTATCAAAAGTTCTGGTTAACCTAGATAAAAATAAGCCCGCCGCTTCATACTTCGATACAATCCCCTGCAGATCATGCATGTAGCTAAAAGAAGATTCGTTCATGCAATTAGCAATCGCCATCCCTCTACCGGTAGATTAGGATAGAGTGGAGATGGTTTGCAGTGCACCACTAAGGTGCAGTATATGGAGTATGAGAAGGCTCTCTGTGGTTGTTAATCCTCCAATTGATTCCATCTCTCTACCCACATCCAATCAATTCATTTAATGAAGTTCACATAAGTTCAGAAATATAGAAATAGGTGTCACCTCATAGTATACTCCTAGAATGGGTGTATCTATGAAATACACAAAAACCATCCCAACAATAATACTTGCTACACTCATAATACTAGGCACAATATCACCAATGCTATTCACAGCAACTCCAAAAACCCTTGCACAGGGAAGCATCACAGTATCCTCAGACTACTTCAATCCATATAAAGCGATAATGGTAGAGGTTAGGGGTGACTACGGCCCTAATATAACGGTATTGATAACAAACGACCTCACAGGCGACACACTGAATTTGAGAAATGTCCCCAGAGTTGCCCCCAACTACTATGTCTTCTATCTAGGAGGACCCGAAGCAGACGTTGAATATCCAATAAGTGGTGCTCCAACAATACGCATTGATGAGAATGTCGATAAAGGCACACCCATTAGGATAGATGTGCTTGGTGCTGCACTAACCTATGTTGTGCGCTATGATGTGGTTAAGCCTACTGTAACTCTAGATAGAAGGGAGTACCCATACAGAAGGAATGCCACTATAGTGATATCATACATAGATGAGGATGCTGATCACGATCCTACAGCCAGAGATGAGCTGCTTCCTGGAAACGTTGGCGTTGATATAACCTTGATAAAAGCAGATGGAACCGTAGTTTCTGAGACTACGGATCTAGAAGAATTAGGGGCCGTGCCATCAAGGGAGGCTTTGGTTAGGGGAGGTAGGTTTGAGTTTACCATCACTATATCAAAAATAAATGATGTGCTAGCAGAGGCAGATGTAGGGAAGGATGATAGGGTGCTGCTAAGCTTCTACACCAAGGGTGATGCACAAGGAGGTGATGAATGGATGGATGAAAAGACCACAGTTGACTTTAAGGCTGTATACAAGTATCCGAGTGTGTCAATAACCTTTAACTATCAGAGCCTGACGATAGATGTAACTTCACCAGATGACAATGTGGATTCAAGAGTAAAAGATACTCTAGATCCTGAAGCTGAAGCTAAGGTAACGCTTGAAGTTGGTGGCAAGTATTGCGATATATCTGCAGAGGACTTTAGAGAGATCGGTGTTAATGCAAACACATTCAGAATGACCTTTAGAGTGGTTTGGGGTACGGATTACATGATAGACTGTCTTACTAAGAAGACAGTAACTCTGCCCAGTAATACCGATGGTCCGTTTACCGCCACAGCTAGATACTAC
>JANXEL010000081.1 GCA_025058535.1 Ignisphaera sp.
TTTTCTGTTCTTTTCAAACCACTTAAGCATGACCTCTGACTGTGGAAAGTATGCTAGATGCCCTGCAAAGCTATCTAAGGCTAGAAATCTACCATACATTAAATCATTCGCATAGAAGTTTATCGACCGCTCATCACCAAAAGGTAGGTGTATATGTAAAACTCTCTTTCTATGCAAAGCATAGGTCTCTCCTATGAGGTGTGAGGGTTTTGGAAGTGGGGATAGATAGCCGCCACTCTCTAGCACAAAGCTTCTCTCGAATAAGATACACTGTATTGAAAATCTTACGGGAATAACTTCAATCTTACCTTGATTAGCACTATTAAACACATCAGCAACTTCATTTAGTGGTAGAGAGTGATCCCACAACCACACTGCCACTTGTGGATCGTACCACACCCTCTGCTTATCCCAATTACGTATATAGATTGGTTTTTCAAACAATTGTTCATACTTCTCCACCAGATTTAATGTTTTTAAAAAGTAGTAGTACGATACATTATTTACGTTAAGAACCGGAGCTACAAATCCAATATCATAACCTTCCTCCTTAAGCTTCCTATAAGTAGCTACTAGGTTTCTTATTGTGTACCTAGTTATAAACACATCATCATCCATTTTAACTATTAATGGAGAAGATACTATATTCTTTATAACAAAGTTCTGTGCTGATACGAAGTTATTTGGTATGCATTCAAAGTAGCTAAAGTTGTATTCTCTCGATAGCTTTACTGCTTCATCACTATGAAATGCACCAGCGTTTACCACCATAACATCAACTTCATCTGCGTATTCGTATACTCTTCTAAGAGCGATGCTCCATAGAGATGGGTACTTTCCAATCAACACCACTATAGCCACATTTCTATTCTTTAAATTATCTAGGTAGCGATATTTTTTAACATAGAAGTTGTATTTTATTTGAAGCTTTGTCCATGCCTTTCTAGCAATACTCACGATTATATCTCTATATGTGTATTCCCCTCTCAGCAGGAATCTAGTTGTCTGGATAAGTTTACTTAGCATCACTCTTTTACTCACCAATATGTTTGTAATTTAGCCGTTCTACTTCTCTAACTATAGCATCTGTATTCATGTACCTCCATGATCCCCATCTTCCAAGAGAGGCTATACCCACCTTTTTAAGCAGATAGTCTAGAACATACTTTCTCACACTATTTAATCCTATTCTATGAATTGGATAGGCATATTCGTACATCCAGGCCTTAACGAAAATTACATCCTCACCTTCTACAACCCCCAATCTCTCTAAATCTAATACAGTTTTTTCAGAAATACTAGCAATATCTACTGATTTGCTTGGTGGTATCGTTATTTCAGCTAGTATTAATGATTTCCCGGAAGGTGTATTGTATACACTGTAGTTGTTCAACCACGAATATCTGTGGAAAATTACATCTTCATTGGGAACATATATCCAGTGGTGTGGCGGTGCCGATTTATCTAGTGCTACAGCTACAGTAATTAGGCTATTGTAGTCAAAATCCCTAACATACTGCTTCAAGTCATCGTATATGCTTCCACTAAGAGATTCTATCAAGCTGGGTAGTGGAATGGTATTTAAAATTCTCTTAGCTCTAATTTTTTCATTAATAAGGAACCCATCAAGGGTAATCTTAATGGATTCCACCCTGTTGTTCTTTACAAGCGCTACTCCCTCATTAGCAACCCTCTCATACACAGCACTGTAAAGTGCTTGAATACCGCCTTTAAGAGGGTAGTAGAATTTTGCCTGTTCTAAATAACCTTGTGTTGGAATGCCTATAGCAGATCTAACAACATCTCTCCAATTTGGTATGGGGAGTCTACCTGGGGTATAGACCCAATCCACATCAATCTCGTCTAGAGGTCTCTTCCAAATTTTTCTATTATATGGTATGAGGTACCTCTTCGCAATGTAGCTACCAAAGAATCCATATATCCACTCCTCTAAATTCTTTGGCATCCAACTCTTATCTAGTGAGAGGAGAGCTTCTATTAATGATGCTAGAGCTTCTGCTCTCTCCTCAGGTGGAAGTACGTAGAGACCATTTTCAAACGGATATGGGATGAATACACCATTCAATTGAACATAGCTTTTCCTCTCATGCTCTACAACATTACCACTTAAAAAATTTAGCATCTTATCCAGTACTCCACGATCTCTAGAGAATATCACATGCGATCCTCCAACATCTATTGTAAATCCATCAACCACCTCAGTTCTCAGCAAACCACCCAGCTTTTCAGCTCCGTCTATACACAACACACTAGAAAACTTTGCATACTTATTGGATAGAAGGATCCCTGTCCAACCACAACCCAGTACAGCAGTATCGATCATCACAGCACGTAGTCCTCCAGACTCCTCTTGATGCGTATTAGAGATGTGGTTCACTAATATTAGCTTTTCTCTATCTATCATCAATAATCAGTAAATAGTGTTTATTATATACAGGATTATTTCTGAGGACTGTGTATTCTTGTTTAGAGGCTTTATGTGGATTGTGGCTACCACCTCTATAGTGTGATCCTTGGAAATCATTTTAGTTTACTGCCTGGTGGGTAGAGAGCTTTACTACACCCAGCTCTATGTATTAGTGGGTGGTAGCTTAATTTAGTGGTGAACTCTACTGATCATGTTTATCACCCTTACTGCTATGGCGGCTATGTACTTTGCAATGGTATTCACTATTGGGATGCTCTCTAGTGCTTTTGTAATGAACTCTATATCTTGTTTACTAACAGCCTTCAGTACAGCTGCTGTGATTATGTATGCAAGTGTGTATAGGGTGCCTCCAATAGCTATTCTTAGTAGGCTTACTGGTTTGGGTAGGGGTATGGAGAGGGTTAGTATTGGTATTGGTAGGGCTAGTGCTGATGATATGTATATAGGTGCTACCTCTCTAAAATACAGCCTCTCTCTAAAACTTCTAATCAGGAGCACATTGTAGAGGATGGTGGCTGTTGTAGAGGCTATTAGATTTGATGTGAGGAATCCTGTAAGCTTGTAGCCAGCTACAGCTGTGAGGATATAGGATGCTGGTATGAATACTGCTGCATAGGCTAGAGATACATACATATTCAGCTTTGTCCTACCAGCTGCATTGAATAGCTGGGGGATTACTGTGGACCCCAATCCTGATAGTAGAAATGGTGCAAAGAGTAGAGGTAGATACTCTGAAGCAAACCTATACTCAACACCATAGACGACATACACAACCTCTCTAGAGTACACCATGGATAGAAGGGTTGGAGGAACTACAACAAGAGCTACATACCTATTACTCCTAGCCAGCACAGCACCAAGCTTCTTCCCACCCCCACCAGCACTCAGCTCAGTATACATTGGTAGAAGAGATAGTGCAATAGGGCTATGCACAATAGAGACGAGAATGCCAAGATTTGCAAGAGCTCTATACCCACCAATCTCAGCATTAGATAGTGTGTAGGCGAGTAGAACACTCTGATACGCTGATGAGATGAGTGATACTAGGGATGCTGCATAGAGTGGTAGACTATACGATAGCAGCTCTCTAGCTACACTCAAACCCCTAACACTAGAACCACCACCCCTGAAACTATACTGCTTTAGAGTAGATACTAGATAGGCAAAGCCTGTAGATATTGATAGTGTGATACCAGCTATGTAAGCAATTACGACTCCTACAACCCAGAATCCTGCAGCAAGTAGGGCTACAGCTATAGCTGTTCTAGAAATACTGTACACAATCTTTACGATACTGCTCCTCCAAGCCTGCTCAAAACCTAGAAATACTGATAGGAGGTAGGTGTAGAGACTCTCAAGAAACACCGCAGTGGAGGTGAGCACTACATAGCGATCCAGCTCAGGCCTACCAAGAATTAGTGTTGAAAGAGGCTTTGCATACACATAACACACAACTGTACCCACAAAACCTATTAAAATCTTTAGAAATAGTGATACTCTAGCAAACTCTACAGCAGCACTAAAACTTCCTTCAGCTAAATAAAGTCTTGTGTACCTTGTAATCCCTGCATCTAAACCCAGATTTATAAAGGAGTATAGTGTGAGTGGAACTACAAAAGATAAGCTGTAAACTCCATAGCCTTCAGAACCAAGAAGTCTAGCAATAGCTATTGCCCCAATAGCGAGAGTAGCAGTGTAGATGAAATCACCTATAGATAGGATAAAAGCAGTTCTAGTAGTAGATGTAAACACCTCTACATCACTATCATCCACTGCACACAGCACCTCTACATCTACACCATACCCTCAATCAAATAATACTGGACTTAAAGAGCTAGATAGTTCAAAACCTCTCCATACACAGTAAAAAAGGAAAAATATAGAGTATTTAAGTATAGCCGGAGAACACCAGCTCAAAAATCCATTACACTCCATCTAAAAACCTCCATGGAATTCCACTACGGTGTAGGTGTATGGATGGCAGCACCATCTCCATATCTTCTCAATGTAATCTACATCTCCCTCTACTCTAGAGTTAACAAGTAGATGCCAACACTATAGCAAATCCATCTATAAACTCCAATGCTACTTGACGTAATGTCAGGCTACTACTGGATAGAATACGCTACATACTCATTTACATGTTTAAATCTTTAGAATAAATGTAGTCTGCATGCTCATATATGCTCAACTGTGTAAGTAAATTCCCACTCAGGTGTATTACCCCCATAGTATTTTTAATGGAGTGGATGTAAGTGCTTAGCACTATGGCTTCACAGCTTTAGAGTAAAGAGCTGTACACTCTAAAACAAAATATTGAGTGGGTGTATGGTGGATACAGAGATGAGTTGTAGACACTAGTGTGTAAGCTCTCCTACCACTTCCAGTAAATTCACTTCATGTAAAGCTAAATTCCCCATAAGCAGCTACAGTATACTACTCTAGTTGTAGTGTACACTGTATCCACTTTCAGTGTCAACACTCTATCTCTATTTCTCTAGTGCCTAGCTTTTAGAGAGGCTATATACTCTCTTTCCCCTATCTATTGCTGGGGTGTTGTGATTTATTCAACAACTAGTAGTGTTTGTGTGTATTTAACACCTTTTATTCTGTGTATATGCTTTACAACAATCTCACTTATTAATTTCAGTTCAGCTACCTCAACAACAGCTATAATATCGCAGTGGCCAGTAACTGGATAAGCTTCTTTGACACCCTCAATTTTCCTGATAGATTCTAGTACAAGTTCTAGAGTACCTGGTTCAACACCAATTTCTACAAAAGCTTTCAAAGATAAGCACCCGAGGAATATAGGTGGTGGAAAGCTATATAAAAGTTTATATTAAACTAATTCAGAACTTAAAGCACTTATAATTGAGGATGGATTAGAATGTAGTTGTTGTAGATGAGTCTGGTGTACTGAGGCTACTGTGAACCTGTAATTACCGTGAACCTTAGCTCTACTATTGGATGGCTGGGTTTAGAGGAGTGCTGGACTGTTTCATCCGGCTAGTATCTATAAACCTTTACTCCCTACTTCTAGCATAAAGCTCTACTTCTCTACTTATTAATGCTCCTGTTGGAATAGCTACTAATCTACAGAAGCCTGCTGGGTATATAGCTTATAAATCTAGCAAGTTGTGAAGCTTTCTATACGCTAAATGATTTTCTTTTTTGGGTTGGGAATTTCTTGCTGTAAAGTTTAGCAACAGTCGAGAAGTTTTCTCCTAAAAGGAATATAAGCTGTGCAGAGTGGATTGACTATTCATTAAAAGCCTGTAGTCCCGAGATTTATGGACAGAAAGCTCTACACAGTGTGGTTTTAAGATGCAGTCTAGCTGTAGTGGTGGGCTGCATTCAAAGTTCGTTTAGAGAGGGTGTAGCACGGCTACACTAGAGCTGCAGAGTGTGGGAGATTTCATAAGCAGCTGTAGCAGTGCTATCCAGAACACTGTATGGCATTCCTTAGCTAGCTGGACTGCAACACATATTATGCCTCTATACGCCTTCTACTATCCAGAGCGGTGGCTGTATGTCTAGCATTGCTGAAAAGGTTGTAGAGTATCTCAGGTGGCACCACAGTGCTAAACCCTCTGAGATAGCGGGTTACCTCGGTGTAAGTGTTAGGCTTGTTAGAGCTGTTTTAGCCAGACTTAGGGAGAGGGGAATTGTTGCTAAAACTGATAGGGGATATGTGCTGAAAGCTGCTGTAGATGCAGTTGGTGTGGAGCCATCCAGAGAGGTTATCGGATCGAGTGCTGCTGGAGGGATGGGTTATGATGAACTTAGACTAAGGATCACAGAGCTTAGCAGCAGGCTCTCAGTGATTGAGAGGAGGGTTGGTGAGGTTGAGGGTGCAGTAGATGAGCTTAGAGCTACAGCTGGTAAAGCCCAGATCTCAGCAGATCCCGAGCTAGTGGCAGCTCTCCTAGACGCACTCGATATTGTCAAGATGGCCCTGCAGGCCATAGCCATGGGTGATAGAGAATCGCTGGATTCAGCCCTACGAGATCTCGAGGATGCCACAGAGAGACTTAGGGAGAAGCCGGTTCGGAAAACACGCTAGATTCCATACACTAATTTGGTAGGTGTATTGAAGCTCAAGCAGAGTTTGCACCATGCTGATGCTCCATAGACGGAATAGCAGTCCAAATTAAGCTCTTTTCAGATGCAGCGGCTACACCTGCTCAACACCTATCAGAGTGTTCAATAGGCTGACCAGCATTCGAACTCCGTTGCTCGGTTTATGTAAATTTTGGAAAGATTCAGCTAAAGCAACGCTTTTTAGTCCATTACATGGATGATAGTATGTTGGGTGTCGCAGATGCCAAAAGTTGCTGTGGTAATTGGTAGTAAAAGTGATTGGGAGCACATGAAGGAGGCTGTAGAGCTGCTGAGGCAGTTTGACATTGAGGTGGAGGCAAGAGTGCTCTCAGCACACAGAACACCTGAAGCCGTGCAAGAATTTGCCAAAACTGCAGCTGAAAAGGGTTTCGAAGTTATTATCGCAGGTGCTGGCGGTGCGGCACATCTACCAGGTGTAATCGCTTCACTAACCCACCTACCAGTAATTGGAGTCCCTATACCCTCCAAATACCTAAACGGGCTCGACTCCCTCCTCTCAATGGTTCAAATGCCAAGCGGAGTTCCAGTTGCTACCGTAGGTGTAGGCACTGCTAGGAATGCTGCTCTACTCGCTCTAAGAATTCTCGGAATTAAGTATCCCACAATTACCGAAAAGCTAAGGAAATTCACTGAAGATATGAAGAGTGAGGTGCTTTCAGCAAAACTCGAGTAGAGTGTCACTGTGTGACAGAGTGATTGTGGAAGTACGTGAAAACTCTAACCTTCAGACCAATTTTTTGTACACCAGTTCATTACTAGAGAGGATGGTCTCTAAACGATTTCCTACCCCAGAGCTGAGAATGCAAGGGCTTCCCAAAGCTGTGGGGGAGAAGCTAAATTACTGTGTATCTAAACTCCACCTGATGCATCTGTGAGCTAACCTGGAGATCCAGATCATCAACATCAGCATCTCCAGCTCTACACCTACTCTCTAACTAGGAGCTATTATGAGGATAGGTGTAGCGTGGGCACTTTTGTTAGTGGAGAGGCAATTCTTCAATACTCTCAGCATCACCTGCCTATGCGAGCTTTACAAGATTTAAGGTAATCAATATACATTTGAATTATTTATGTATATAATTGTATGCCTATGTAAATGTGGCCCTTATAAACCTCACTACACAAGCCATATAATAAGGTGTTGAGCTAATGAATCTTCAACTTGTATATGAAGGCAAGAGTAAACGTGTTTATGTAAAAGACGAGTCCACACTCATCCTCGAGTTTAAAGATGATGTGACGGCTGGGGATGGAACCGTAAGGGCTTCTGCTATAGGTAAGGGTATACTCTGTGCTAGAACCTCGGCATACTTCTTCAAAATGCTTGAGATTGAAGGTGTGAGGACACACTTCATAGAGTTCGACGGGTATCGGAGAATGCTAGTGAGAAGGCTGAGCATTGTACCAATAGAGGTCATAGTTAGAAACTACGCCTATGGTTCACTCATGAAGAGAATGCCGCTATACAGAATTCTACAGAATCTCGATCCTCCACTCATAGAGTTCCACTACAAAGATGATGTGCTCCACGACCCGCTGGTGCTTCCCGAGGATATAGTGAAAACAGGTCTGGTTACCGAGAATGAGCTAAAAGCGATAGCTGATACAGCACTCACGATCAATAGGATACTCACCAGCATTTTCTCCAAGTACGGACTGAGGTTCGTAGATCTGAAGCTCGAATTCGGTAGAGATAGCAGTGGAAAACTATTGGTGGCTGATGAGATCTCCGGTGACACGTTTAGAGTTATTGATGAAACCGGCTCTCACCTAGATAAGGAGGTTTTTAGAAAAACACGTGAAACAGGACCTCTCCTCAAAGCATACATAGAGCTTGCTAAGAGACTTGGTATAAAGGTCGACGACATTGCTGCACCGTATTGAGGTGGTGGTGAAAAACAAGCACGGTGTTAGAGATCCTGAGGGTGAAACCATACACAGGCACCTGATTCTTAGGAAGGGGTACAGTGAGGTCAAGAGCGTTAGGGTTGGGAAGTACATAGCCATGGACGTTGAGGCTGAGACGAGGGAGCAGGCCATCGATAAGGTTCGAGAGCTCTGTGAAAGGCTCAGGCTATACAATCCCATAGTTCACGACGTTGAGGTGAGGGTCTACGGCTAGAGTAGCTGTGGTTAAGTTCCCAGGCACAAACTGTGATGAGGATGTCTTCCACGCTGCTAGGTCAGTTGGTTTAGAGCCTGAGGTGGTGTGGTACAAATATTTTAGACCTAGTAGTTGGGATGCCATTATTATTCCAGGGGGGTTCAGCTATGGGGACTGGCTGCGAGCTGGAGCAATAGCTGCCAGAACCTCTGCTGCTGACAGCCTCTACGAGGCTCGGGATAGCGGTGCACCAATTATGGGTATATGCAACGGTTTTCAGATACTTGTTGAAGCAGGGCTCCTACCTGGAGCACTGCTACCAAATGTGGGTGGCAGATTTGTCTGTAGATGGGTTAAGCTGTATGTCGAGAGGCCCAGAGGACCGTGGCTAAAAGTTCTTGGGGATGGTGATAGGCTCGACATGCCCGTAGCACACGGTGAGGGAAGATACTACATAGATAATGAGAGCTACTACGCAACAGTGGTGAAGTCTCCTGTTCTAAGGTATGCAGATGGCTGGAACCCAAATGGCAGCATCTACAACATTGCTGGTGTAGCCACTGAGGATGGTGCGATTCTAGGGTTAATGCCGCACCCAGAGAGAGCCTACACAGACCTCTTAGCACCAAGAGGCTTTACCCCAGGTGGGAAGATATTGTTTAAAAGCCTCGCAGATTCGCTTAGGAAGGGTTGGTAATGCCACTTACAACAGAGGAGGTAGAGGAGATAAGGAGGATCCTGGGCAGAGAGCCAACTTTAGAAGAGCTGGCCATGTTTGAAGCTCAGTGGAGTGAGCACTGCTCCTACAAGAGCAGCAGAGTACTGCTAAAGCTTCTACCATCCACTGGTAGACACGTAATTGTAGGAGTTGGAAGGGATGCACCAGCAGTTGAACTCTATCCAGATACTGCAGTTGTGTTTAAGATAGAGAGCCACAACCATCCATCAGCTGTCGATCCGTACAACGGTGCTGCAACAGGTATAGGTGGTATTGTTAGGGATATTCTAGCAATGGGGGCAAAGCCCATCGCTCTTCTCGATATGCTGTACCTAGGAGATCCTGGAAACCCCCATGCAAACTGGCTCATAAGAGGCATTGTGAGGGGTATAAGCGACTACGGCAATAGAATAGGGGTGCCAACAGTGGCTGGGGATACGTTCTTCGACTCTAGATTTAATAGACAGCCTCTAGTCAACGTAGCTTGCGTTGGTGTAGCGTCTAGGGAGAGGCTGGTGCTCTCCTCACCTAGACCGGGAGACCTGATTATAGTTATGGGGAATGCCACCGGTAGGGATGGTCTTCTCGGTAGCAGCTTTGCATCGAAAGCCCTTAGCGACAACGTTGATAGTGATATTGGAGCTGTCCAGGTTGGAGATCCTCTAACGGAGAAGCTTCTGATTGACGCTATACAGGTCCTTGTAGGGGAGAAGCTGGTGAGCTACATTAAGGATCTCGGTGGCGGTGGTCTAACCACAGCTATTTCTGAAGTTGCGGCTGAGCACGGCCTTGGAGCAGTTGTGCACCTTGAGAAGCTCCACACGAGGCAGAGCTTATCACCCCTGGAGCTGCTGGTTTCTGAGAGCCAGGAGAGAATGCTTCTCTCTGTAGAGCCGGAGGTCGCTGATAGGGTTGCTCAAATCCTTGAGAAATTCGATGTGAGCTACAGCGTGATAGGGCACTTCGACGATAGTGGAAGAATTAGGGTGTACCACGGGGGTAGACTTGTTGCAGATGTTCCAGCGAGAGATCTCGCGAAACCTAAGGCTGTTAGAAGGGATTCGAGGCCCCCCAACGAAGCTCTCAAAGGGCTACAGCCACTTACAAGACTACCTACACCACCGAATCTAAAGGATGCCATTCTAAAGCTCCTCTCATCACCAAACACAGCATCAAAGAGATGGATATTTGAGCAGTATGACTACGAGGTTGGGATTAGAACTGCTGTGAAGCCGGGGTATGGAGATGCTGCTGTTCTCCGCCTCCTGGATGGCAGCTGTAGAGGTCTTGCTGTAAAGGGTGACGCTAATCCGAGGTACACATCACTTGACCCATTCACTGGTGCTGCAAATACTGTTGCTGAGTGCTTTAGAAATCTTGTTGCAGTCGGCTCTAGACCCATAGCTATAGTTGATGAGCTGAATGCTGGAAATCCCGAAAAACCTGAGCACTATTGGTACTTCGAAATGATGTTGAAGGGGGTTGCGTGGATGGCTGGAGAGCTAGGGCTACCTGTAGTTGGTGGAAAGGTCAGCTTCTACAATGAGGATTCCCAAGGTAGGCAGGTGAGACCTACTGCAACGATTGTGGGTGTGGGTAGAATTAGGGATGTTCGAAGAGCAGCTACGATGGATTTCAAGCAGCTGGGGAGTCTCATAGTAGTTGTTGGTGCAACCTATCCTGAGCTCGGGGGATCAGAGTACCTCTCAGCTATATTTGGTATAGAGGAGGGTGAGATACCCAGGCCTAGACCAGCAACAGAGTTGAGAAATGCGAAATTTGTCTACAGAGCGATTAGGAGAGGGTTAGTTAGAGCTGTTCACGATATTAGTGGTGGAGGTCTAGCTGTAGCGCTTCTCGAAATGGCTGTAAGGGGCGGTGTGGGCTTCGAGGTCGACCTCTCGAAGCTGGTGGTGAGAGGCGATGGTAGATTTGATGAAATCCTCTTCTCAGAGACGCAGGCGCGCTACATCATTGAAGCCGATGAGAATGCAGTTGAGGAGCTGATTAAGTATGCACAGCTCATGGGGGTCGACGTATCGATCATCGGTAGAACTGCGGGAGGTGGGAGGGCATTGCTTAGATACGATGGTGGTTCAATCACTGTAGAGCTGGATGAAGCTGCAAGCCTGTATGAAAGAAGCTTCGAGGATGCCATAGAGGGTGGAGTTTAGGTGTGTGGAATCGCTGCCTATGCCGGCAGGCAGGATACGGTCACGAACATCCTGACCCTAATGATCGAGCTGCAGCATCGTGGACAGGAAGCCTCGGGATTGGCTGTAGCATCAACGGATGGGGAGGTGCACAGTTTCACTAATCGTGGCACTGTGCTGGAGATACTCAATGCTGAGAACTTACTGAGCGCAGTTCAGATTAGAGGAGGGATCTTTGGTGGTATTGGCCACGTAAGGTACTCTACTTCAGGACCCTTTTTCCACTATAGTGCTCAGCCATTAGTAGTTGGTAACAGCAGGTACAGAATCGCTGTTGCGTTCAACGGGACCATAGCTAACTACACAGAGCTGGCTAGGGAGTTCAGCATGGACAGAGGGGATGGGGATTCAACAGTATTTGCGAATCTCATCTACAGACTTGCCGTGGAGTTTGATAGAGATGTAGTTGAGGCTCTAAGGGTGCTACCGGAGTACGTGGTTGGAGGATACAGCGTAGCTGTAGTGACCTCAGAGCCAAGGATCGTTATAGCTAGAGATCCTAGAGGTTTTAGACCACTCGCCTATAGCTTCACTGATGCTGAATTCTATGCCGCCTCTGAAACCTCTGCACTTGATGCGGTTGGGGCTGGTGTATGGATGGAGGTGCTACCTGGAGAGGTGATATCATTTGATGGTAAAGCTCTGGAGGTTGCTAGGGCAAGTATGGCGGAATGCGTTGCCCCATGCATCTTTGAGTATGTCTACTTTTCGAGACTTGATTCAGTGTTTAATGGAGTGAGTATCTACAGAGCGAGATTCGAGATGGGTAGGGAGCTCGCAAAGGTTGCACCAGTGGAAGCTGATGTAGTGGTTCCAGTGCCAGATAGCGGTAGAGCAGCTGCACTGGGATATGGTAGGGAGAGCGGAATGCCTGTTGAGGAGGGGATTGTGGCGAACAAGTATGTTGGTAGGGGATTTATAGCACCTCCGCCAGTGAGGGAGGTTGTATCCAAGCTCAAGTACGGTTTTGTGAAAGATGTTTTGAATGGAAGGAGGGTAGTTCTGGTGGACGACTCAATAGTTAGGGGTACTACGATGAGAAGCATAGTCTCGAGAATGAGATCTGTAGGTGCACAGGAAATCCACGTTAGGGTCTCAAGTCCACCGTTCAGATACCCCTGCTTTATGGGGATAGACGTATCTTCAAGGGATGAGCTCCTGGTGTGGAGGACTGTATATGAAAAGGATATAGCGAAGCACGTTGAAGCTGACTCACTAGGCTACAATACTCTTAAAGGTCTCATGAGAGCCACTGGGCTCGCTACTTTCTGTGCAGCGTGCTTCACGGGGGTGTACCCATTTGGTGATCTAAAGCTGGAGGATCTTGAGAGGATGTTTGTTAGGTGAGGTGGGTATGGCGGGGCTTATCTCTATATATGCATTTGATGAGCTGTGGAGTGTATCAAATATGGTGAGGTATGGTCTCCAAGCGCTACAGCACAGAGGTTCAGGAAGGTACACTGTATGTAGCTTTGATGGTGCTGTGAAGTGTGGTGCTGGAAGCTCGTTGGATGAGATCCAGCAGCATGCATCTGGATGGTTTTCAATAGCAGGCATCCACAGTAGTGATAGCGATACAGCTATCGATGTGGAGAACGGTGGGGTGAGGATTGCTTTAATCGTAGAGAGATCGTACAGTGAACTAGAGAGTTTTGCAAGGAGCTTAGTGAAGAATTTAACTAGCAGAGGCCGTGTTGATGAAGCCTTGACAGCAGTGGTGGAGGAGCACCAGCATCAGGTACCTTCGTTTGGTGCAATAACCAGCAGGGGTGAAGCTATAGTCTACAGAGGCCTGGATGGGTTAACACCCATGGTCCTCGGCAGCTATGGTTTTGACATGGCCTTTGCATCCTCAGAGTCTGTTGCTATAGAGATTCTGGGTGGTGATGTGAGGAAGTTCCTCCTCCCCGGTGAGTTTGTATACATATCGAAAAACCATATGAGAATCTCGAGAGTGGGCTGCAGTAATTGTAGAGGTAGGCTGTGCATCTTTGAGCTTCTCTATGTGGCGAGGCATGATGCTGTTGTTGATGGTGTTAGCGTCTATGGATTTAGGAAAAAGCTGGGAAGCCGCCTAGCATCTAACTTTGATCGTAAGAACGAAGTCGATATCGTTGTTGGTGTACCAGAGACAGCCATACCCTATGCAGTAGGTTTCGCGGAATCTGTGGGCAAACCATTTGAGCTAGCATTTGTAGCCACAGGTGGTAGACTAAGATCTATGCTTTTCCAAAATCCGCTAGAGAAGCTCATAGCTGTACACCTCAAGATGAACCCTGTTAGAGGGGTGCTGGAGGGTAAGCGGGTGGTCGTGGTTGACGATAGCATGGTCACTGGAGCCACAATGAAAACAGTGTCACAGATTCTAAGGTTTAGAATTGGTGTTGAGGAGCTCCACCTATCCATAGCGAGCCCACCGCTCGTAGGAGAATGCCCTCACAGTGTTATGAATCTCGATGTGAGGAGCCTTCTATCTGCAAATCTCTCAGAAGATGTTGCAGGGAAGTATCTAGAGGTGGACTCCCTTACGTGGCTCTCTCTAGAGGATGTGGATAGCGTAGCAAGAACCTTCAACCTATGCTTGTGCGCAAAGTGTTTTGGAGCTGAATTTGTTGGGTGTCGGTAATGAAGGTGCTGGTCTTGGGTTCTGGAGGAAGGGAGCACGCAATAGTAAAGCTCATTATGAGGAGCACAGCGAGGCCGAGAGTATATGTAGCCATGGATTACAGAAACCCTGGTCTTGAGAGGGACTCTGTTAACAGTGGTGGGAGAGCCTATGTAGTTAATACAGTTGATGCAAACTCCATTGCAAAGGTGGCTGAAGAGGTTGCACCAGACCTCATAGTTGTAGGGCCCGAGGAGCCACAGTTTGCAGGTGTATCAGATCTACTGAGGGATAGAGGATTCACAGTATTTGGTGCAAGCTCTCGATGTGCTGAGGTGGAGAGGAGCAAGGCTTTTGCAAGGATGCTCATGTGGAAGTATGAAATACCTGGCAGGCTAAACTTTAAAGCCTTTAGAAGTATCGAGGAGGCTAGGAAATTCATAGAGTTCGCTGGAGATGTTGTGGTAAAACCCGCTCGCCAAGCAGGGGGTAAGGGCGTAAAGGTTCTGAGGGATACCCAGGCATATCTAAGTAGGGATAGAGCAGCTGTGAAGAGAACCTATGTCGAGAAGCTCTACACTGAGATGGAGAGGTACAGGGATATAGACTATAAGATTCTCGTAGAGCAGAGAGTTGAGGGGGTTGAGTACACAGTGCAGGTTGTAACCGACGGCAGCTATGTGCTTCCCCTTCCTGCGGTTCAGGACCACCCCCACGCCTACAGCTACGATATTGGACCGGAAACGGGTGGTATGGGAAGCATCCTTGGCCCTGGGGTTGTGCTGCCATTTCTAACAATTGATGAGTACAAAAAGTCTGTTGAAATAGTGAAGCAGGTTCTGGATGCACTGTCAAAGGAAGTTGGGGAGAGCTTTATAGGAGCTTTTGCAGGTCAGATGATGCTGACAGGTCTATGGGGGCCAACCGTCATAGAGTTCTACAGTAGATTTGGAGATCCAGAGATATCAAACCTCATTCCTGTGATTACCAGCGATTTTCTGGAAGTTCTAGAGAGGGCTGCTGTGGGCAAGCTTGCTGGAGCTGGGCTCAACATCGAGATGGACATGGTCTCCGTTGTGAAAGCTGTTGCACCTGCCGGCTACCCAGATGACAGGGCTGCTGCATCAAATCATCGTGTAGCTGTTGACGAAGCCTCCATTAGGAAAGTAGGCTGCGAGGTTTTGTATGCAAGCATTGAGCTGAGGAGCGATGGTGTGCTGTACACAAAGGGCTCTAGGATAGTGGAGATTGTGTGTGGTGGGAGAGATTATGAGGATGCGTATAGAAAAGCTGAGAGGGCAGTTCAGTATGTTGAGATCTTGGATGGATGGCCGCAATTCTACAGAAGTGACATAGGATCCCCAGAGCTCGTTAGAGAGAGGTGTAGAGTTGCTGAACGCATGAGGAGGGTGTACACCTCGAGGGCCAAGCGGGGCATGCTTGGGCAGATGCTTGTTTGGGTTCCGGGTGAAGGAGTTTTTGAAAACCCTCTAACAGGTTTTGTTGGGGTGTCCAAACCATGAAACCCAGATATAGTCTCACAACACCTCTGTTTGGAGACTCGATAAAGGTGCTCCTACTGGGGAGTGGTGAGCTTGGTAAGGAGGTCGCTATAGAGGCTCAGAGACTTGGGTTGGAAATCGTAGCTGTGGATAGGTACGACTGGGCACCTGCCATGCACGTAGCCCACAGGAGGTATGTAGTCAACATGCTGGAGCCAAAGGCGGTAAAGGCAATTGTGAGGCACGAGAGGCCCGATATAATTATACCCGAGATAGAGGCTATAGCAACGGATGCTCTAGAGGAGCTGGAGGCTGAAGGCTTCTTCATTGTGCCAAACGCCAGGGCTGTGAAAATCTCTATGAATAGAATAGAGCTCAGGAGATTTGCAAGGGAGGTGCTCGGGCTACCAACAACCAGGTACATGTTTGCAGAGAATGAAGATGAGGCCATAGATGCGTGTGAGAAAGTTGGATACCCATGCCTCATAAAGCCTGAGATGAGCAGCAGTGGCCATGGTCACGCAAGGATTAGTGATGCTGATAAGCAGAGGGTTGTAGAGGGCTATAGGTACGCGGTAGCCCATGCACGGGGTAGGGGTAGAAGGGTTATTGTAGAGGAGTTCGTGGAGCTGGATGCAGAGTTCACATCGCTCGCCTACAGATACCTGGATGAGAGTGGTAGGATTGCTACAGATGTATGTGAGCCTGTGGAGCACTGGAGGTACGGACTCTACCACTATGTAGAGTCCTGGCAGCCATCGATGCGCAATCAAGATGTTCAGAGGATGGTGAAGGAGATTGGAATGAAGGTAGCGGACGGTCTGGGAGGTCTAGGAATCTTTGGTGTGGAGGTGTTTCTAACAAAGGATGGCAGAATTCTATTCAGTGAGGTAGCTCCAAGACCGCACGACACTGGCATGGTTACCATGGCTAGCCAGGAGCTAAGTGAATTCGCAATCCATGTGCGGGCAGCAGCAGGCTTACCAGTACCGAAGCCAAGGGTTGTGGTTCCAGCAGCAAGCGTGGCGATATACAGTAGCGTAGATGGTGTCTGGGCGCCTAGGGTAGATGGTGTGTATAGGGCGCTCAAGATACCTGGTGTGGATATAAGAGTATTTGGAAAACCGGTCACCTACAGCGGCAGGAGGGTTGCAGTAGTGCTCGCAAGAGGGGCTACAGTTGAAGAAGCCCTTGAAAGCGCTAGGAGAGCAGCTTCAGTGGTATCTGTATCGTAGCTAGTGGTTGGATTGATGGTGTGGTGGTGTTTGCTGTGGTGGATAGGTGGAGCTATAGCAGGGCTGGGGTGGACCTTGGCAAGCACAGGAACCTCCACCAACTTGCACTATCCATATTTAATGAATTGAATAAGGAGTTGGGCTTCACCGTAAAGGATGTAGGTGGATACACCTCTACACTCAGCTACAGTGGTGCACAGCTCGCTCTTCACGTTGATGGAGTGGGCACCAAGACAATTGTGCTGAAGAGCCTTGACTCCCTGTGGGTTGCTGGATGGGACTGTGTAGCAATGAATGTAAACGACGTTGCCTGTGGTGGTGTTAAACCTCTTGCAATAGTTGACTACATCGCTATGCCGAGTGCTGATGAAGCTGCACTGAGAAGTGTTGTTGAGGGAGCTGCAAAAGCTGCCAGATACGCTAACGTAGCTGTACTCGGAGGTGAAACCGCCATACTTCCCGATCTAGTCAGTGGTATCGATGTTGTGTGTACCGTGGTTGGCTTCAGAGAGAGCAGCTTTACAAACTTAGCGAATGTGGGAGATATTGCTATAGGTGTTGAGAGCTGGGGTATCCACTCAAATGGATACACCCTTGTTAGAAAAATCCTTGAGTCAAACAGGCTGAGCTACAGTGACAGGATCGATGGTGTTGATCTGCGTGAGGAGCTTGCAAAGCCCACCGCGATATACTCTAAAATAGTTCTAGAAGCCATAGAAAGGAGCCTAATTACGGGTGCAGCCCATATAACAGGCGGTGCCTACACTAAGATTAGGAGGATTCTGAGACCCACTGTGAATATTATTCTAGAGGTTCCAAAGCCCCCCAGGATCTTTGAGATCCTTCAGAGGTTGGGAAACGTGAGCACAGATGAGATGTATAGAGTGTTTAATATGGGTATAGGACTGGTGCTCACAGCCCAGCCGAGCTCTGTTGACGAGCTAGCTAGCATTGTAGAGAGGCATGGTTTTAAGGTGTATAAGCTTGGAAAAGTAGTTGAGGGTGCTGGAAAGATCATTGTTAAAACATATGGGGGTGATGTAGTTGAGCTCTAGGTACAGCCCCAGCAAGCTTCTAGAGGGCTACAATAGAGATTCGATAGCGGTATCAACCATAGCTAGCCACTCGGCTCTAGACGTATTCGATGGTGCAAAGGATGAGGGGTTCAGAACTATTGCTGTATGCCAGAGGGGTCGTGAAAGGCCTTATCTAAGGTTTAGAAGGGTTGTGGACCACACTATTGTGTTGGATAGATTTGGAGATGTTGTTAGGGAACACAATGTAGCTTTGTTGAGAGGTTTGAATGCAGTATTTATTCCGAATAGAAGTTTCTCGGTATATGTAGGCTATGAAAGCATTGAACAGGGATTCCCCGTGCCAATTCTAGGGAACAGGTACCTCCTTAGATACGAAGAGCGAGTTGGAGGGAAAACATACTACAGAGTGCTTGATGAAGCTGGGGTTAGAAGACCCAAGACTTACGTCCACCCAGACTACGTGGATAGACCAGTGATGGTTAAGATGCCCCACGCCAGGAAAAGGGTTGAGAGGGGATTCTTTGTGGCAGTAGATAGGGATGATTTTTGGAGAAAGTTCAGAAAGCTGGTTGCAGATGGAGTTGTTAGGGAGGATGATCTCAGCAGAGCATCGATAGAGGAGCTGGTCATAGGTGCCCACTTCAATGCAAACTACTTCGTTAGCATTGCTCGAAGAGATGTGGAGTTGGTGAGCATCGATAGAAGGCTTCAGACAAATCTAGATGGCTTTCTCAGGCTTCCAGCACCAATACAGAATGAGCTAGCTGAGCACATGGATGTTGAGATGATTGAGGTAGGGCATGAGGCTGCTACAATAAGGGAGAGTATGCTTGAAAAGCTCTTTGAGATCGGGGATAGAGTTGTAGATGCATCGAGGAGGATAGAGCCGCCGGGCATCATAGGACCCTTCACACTGCAGTTATTTGTTACTCAGGATCTAGATGTGGTTGTGTTCGATGTAGCCTTTAGGATCGGTGGTGGAACAAATGTGTATATGGGTATTGGGAGCCAGTACAGCAAGCTCTACTTTGGAAGGCCGCTGAGCATGGGTAGGAGAATTGCTATGGAGCTCCGTAACTGTATTGAAAATAATTGTTTGGAGGAGATCGTAACCTAGGAGGGTGGAGGCTCATGGATGGCGTCTGCGTCTTTGACTGGAGGTACGGCTCCAGGGAGGTGAGGGAGCTATTCGCATCAGAGTCCATAGTTAGGCGCTACATAGATGTGGAGATTGCTCTGGTAAAGGGTCTGGAGGAGGCTGGATTGGCTGAGAAGGGCTGTAGTGAGGAGCTTAGGGAGTGCATGCAAAGCATAGCAGCTGATGAGGTATACAAAAGAGAGGCTGTCACTGGTCACGATATAGCCTCACTAGCGTACATAGCTGGAGAAAGGTGTGGCAGATGTGGGAAGTATGTACACCTAGGAGCTACAAGCTACGACATTGTGGATACAGCGTGGAGCTTGATACTCAGGGAGGCTATAGCCATAGTTAGGAGTAGGCTTAGAAATATCATCAATAGACTTACTGAGCTCTCTCAGAGATACAGAGATACCCTGATGGTTGGCCGCACCCACGGGCAGCACGCTCTCCCAATAACGCTTGGATTCAAACTAGCTAACTACATCTACGAGTTCTCGAGGAGCTTTGAAAGGCTCTGCGAGGTTGAGAGGAGGGTTGTGCTGTGCAAGATCTCAGGTGCTGTTGGGACAATGGCCGCGTGGAGAGGTAGAGGTTTGGTGGTTGAGGCCGCCACCTGTAGAGAGCTCGGTTTGGAACCCTATGCAATAACCACACAGGTTGCTCCAAGGGATGGATTTGCAGAACTTGTTGCAGATCTTGCCATTCTGGCCAGCCAGCTCGATAGATTTGCCCTGGAGGTTAGAGAGCTGTCGAGAACAGAGATAGGTGAGCTCTTCGAGGCTGGGGAGAGGATTGGTAGCAGCACCATGCCTCAGAAGAGAAACCCTGTAACAGCTGAGAGGGTATCGGGGCTTGCCAAAATCGCACGGGCACTTGTGACCACAGCTCTAGAGAATATTCCACTCATGCACGAACGGGACCTTACGAATAGCAGCAGTGAGAGGATTCTCATACCCCACGCCCTTCTGACACTAGATCAGATGCTGATAGATATGGAGAAGCTGCTGACCATACTAGCTGTAGATGAAGATGCTATGAGGAGAAACCTGGAGGAGACGAGAGGGGCAGTGATGGCTGAGGCTGTGATGGTCAAGCTTGTTGAGAAGGGTCTGCACAGACATGAAGCCCATAGATTGCTTAGAGAGATTGCTAGCAGCATGGGTGGGGGTGAATCATTTAGAGATTCCATACTAAGGAATTCCCTAATCATGGGTGTGCTCAGTGAGGATGAGATTAACAATCTTCTGAACTACAGAAACTACCTAGGGAGCTACAGAGAGCTGATCGAAAGAGCGATAATCTATGCACGCAACACTCTAGAAAAGTGTGAGGCGCAGAGATGAACTATTTCCGCAACCACCATTCTTTCCTATCATTACTCTGTGGTTTGATGCTCAACCCAGGCCTAGATTAGAATCATGGAATTGCTCTTAAAGCACCTCTAAAACCACCACCTAATCTTTATTTCGAGATGCAAACCCTCTGACTGACCTACAATCCTCCATCGATCCCTGATGCGCTGACCGCCCACGTGGCGTTGACACCCTAAGCTCTCCAGGGCTGCACATCAAAAACCTCTGTAATGCTAATGCGGAGCACATCAGTTGTCAGCGCTACCACACCTGGATTGTAGGATTCAGCACTTCTTTCTATTCTAAGTTTATTTATTGAGGGTGCTCAGCTATAGATAGAAGGTCCCACCCGCTCAACACTTGATACCAATTGTATGCAAAAGCTGATGAAGGTTACGTATGGGAAGAGTTAAAGATACTCTAAAAACCTGGTGCGGCGGCCGGGATTTGAACCCGGGATCTCCGGCTTGGGAGGCCGGCGTCCTAGACCAGGCTAGACGACCGCCGCTTCCGTATCTCGTGTTCTGGTTAGGAGTAAGATTTTTATATCTTGTTGGTGTTTCGCCTCCTGGTGCTAGTCGTTGGAGGGGAACGTATCTGCTAGTGGTGTTGGTTTGAGAATTGCTGGTGCTGAGCTTATTTTTGCTGATGGCTCTCGGGAGAGCTGCAGGTTGTCTGAAGGTTATGTGTACAAGTGTGCCAGTGGTTCTATTGCCATAAATGTCGATGGTGGTTTGATCAGCGTTGCGGTTAGCTCCGTTAAGCCCTTAAGCTCCACATTCTTTGCTGAACTGATCCTCGATACCCGTGCCGGTTGTAGGGCGCTAGCTCTAACCCTTCACCCAGAGGTTAGCTCCATCTACACTCCAGCTTTTAGATACTACAATCCACTTGCAGTTGACAGGCAGCCAACATCCTCGAAGCCTGATGACAATCCCATCTACCCTCCCAGGCTCAGCGCCATAAACCACTACGAATTTGCTAGACGCTTTCCTTGCTGGACCTATCCAGTAATCTCACCACTGGAGTCCGTACCCGACTACACAGTGTTTGTGCTGGCTGAGTTGGATGGTGGCTACACAGCTCTGCTGTCTCTCAGCAGCGGTGATGTTACAGCATACATTGGACCTGGAGCTAGGATTAGGCTGTTTCTAGGAAGGGAGGGGTACCAAGTTAAAGAGTCCCGGATACTATCCATAGGAGCGTCGAACAATCCTTATGATGCTGTGTACAGATGTGTAGAGGCTGCTGCTAGAGTTGGCGTGCTCAAGCTGAGGATGAATAAGAAAAAGCCAGGGTTTATCGATAAGCTCGGGTGGTGCTCGTGGAATGCACTGCTAACGGAGGATCTATCACACGAAAATGTTGTCAGAATTGTGAGAGGTTTGCTAGATAGAGGTATTCCACTAGGCTGGATCATCGTTGATGATGGGTGGCAGAGCGAGGTTAGGAAGGGTGAGGAGTTCAATCTCAGAGTGCTGAGGGACCTATCAGCAAATGAGAGGTTCCCAAGAGGGTTAAAGGGACTTGTTGATGAGATTAGAAAGCTAGGGGTTGGAGATGTAGGTCTCTGGCACACAATCAATATACACTGGGGAGGTTTTGAGGAGACGGTTGCTAGAAAGCTTGGTGTTGAGTGCCACAGATTTCCTCTGGCAGACAGCTACGTGCCACCACCACAAATTGGGAAAGCCATAGAATTCTATGGAAGGTTCTATAAATGGGTTAGAGAGAACGGCTTTAGCCTTGTTAAGGTTGATAACCAGTGGTCTATACATGCATTGTACTGGGGTGAAACCACAGTTGGGGAGGCATCTAGAAATGTACAGATAGCACTGCAAGTTGGTGCAGCTGTAAACGGTCTTGAAATTCTGAACTGCATGTCCATGGCTCCAGAGGACTACAGCAACTACTTTATGAGCAACGTTATGAGGGTGTCCATGGACTACATACCGTTTTGGAAAGGAGATGCAAAGCTCCACACAGTATTCAGTATATACAACTCCCTCCTATTCAGCCACATAGCCTATCCAGACTACGATATGTGGATGTCCTACGATCCCTATGCAAAGGTGCATGCTGTTGCGAGGGTGTTTAGTGGAGGGCCTATATACCTAACTGATAGACATCCAGAGAAGACAGATGCTGATCTTATCAAGAGACTTGTTCTCGATGATGGTGAGACCGTAAAGGTCTGCGAACCTGGTTTACCAACGAGAGATGTGCTGCTTAGAGATCCGTACAACGAACCTATACTTCTGAAAACTGCATCTAGGGTTGGAGAGGCATACGCTATCGCGCTATTTAATGTGAATAGAGCTGGTATTGAAATCTCTGAGGATATAGCTCTCGATATACTTCCATACAAGCTTGAGCATGACAGGTACGTATACTACATGGTGTTTAGCGGTAGAATGGGTACTGTAGGTAGAGGGGAGAAGATAGGAGTAGATCTGAGAGAACTTGATGCAGAGGCTATTATAATAGTTCCAATAGATGGTGGTAGAGCTGCTGTAGGATTAAAGGAGTACATACTCCCACCGTACCCACTAGAGATCAGCAGACATGGCAGGAAGATGTACGTTAAATCTAGAGCTTCAGGTACGCTGGTGTACTATGTGGATGGTGAATTTAAGGAGATGAAAATTGAGAAGAATCAAGTTGTGGAGGTGTAGACCATAATAAATCTACTTAATCACGTATGTGGTTAGGTGTGTGGTATGGGTCTGAAGTTCCCCAAGGACTTTGTATTCGGCTTTTCAGAAGCCGGCTTCCAATTCGAGATGGGTGTACCAGGATCAGAGGATCCAAATACTGATTGGTGGGTCTGGGTGCACGATCCAGAGAACATTGTAGCGGGTATTGTCAGTGGGGATTTTCCTGAGAATGGGCCAGGCTACTGGAACCTGTATAGACAGGACCACGATACTGCTGATAGGCTTGGGATGGATGGTGCTAGAATTGGTATTGAGTGGAGCAGGGTATTTCCAAAACCAACATTTGATGTAAGGGTTTCTACAGAGGTTGATGGGGATGGCAATACAGTTTATGTAGATGTTGGTGAGAAGGCTCTTGAGGAGCTGGATAGAATAGCAAATAGAGAGGCTGTTACTCGCTATAGAGAAATACTTAGTGATTGGAAGAATAGAGGTAAGCTGCTTATAGTAAACCTGTACCACTGGCCACTACCTCTATGGATCCACAACCCTCTAAAGGTCAGAAGCCTTGGTCCGGATAGAGCACCATCCGGGTGGCTCGATAGAAGGATCGTTGTGGAGTTTGCTAAGTATGCGGCCTACATTGCGTGGAAGCTAGGTGATCTTCCAGATCTTTGGAGCACCATGAACGAGCCGAGCGTAATCTACAGCCTAGGGTACATAAGCATTAGATCAGGCTTTCCACCCGGCTACATAAGCACTGAAGCTGCTTTTAAGGCTGCAAAACACCTCACAGAGGCTCATGCAAGAGCCTATGACATGGTGAAGAAGTACTCTAGGAAGCCCGTTGGAATAATATATGCAACTACAGTGGTTGAGCCGCTTACCCCTGAACACAGAGATGCTGCTGAGACCGCCTACAGTATGCAGAA
The DNA here is from genome assembly GCA_025058535.1 of Ignisphaera sp. Taxonomy (GTDB): domain Archaea; phylum Thermoproteota; class Thermoprotei_A; order Sulfolobales; family Ignisphaeraceae; genus Ignisphaera. The sequence continues at coordinate 24,071 of JANXEL010000081.1, forward strand.
TTTCGAGTTTCTAGATTCAATAAAATTTGGAAGGTCTAGACTTGTGGGTTGGAGAAAGGATCTGGAGGAGCGCCTTGACTACATAGGCGTGAACTACTATACAAGACAGGTTGTAGTATCCTCAAAGACACTGCTTGGTTGGAGTGTGGTGTCTGGATATGGATTTGCATGCCAGCCAGGTGGTTTATCTGCTGCTGGGAGACCGTGTAGCGAATTTGGATGGGAGGTGTATCCAGAGGGTATTTCAGTGGCTCTTGAGAGATTTTGGGAGAGATATAGACTACCACTAATTGTTACTGAGAATGGCATTGCAGATGCTATGGATAGATACAGATCTAGATACATAGTATCACACCTAGCACAAATTCACAGAGCTATTGAGAAGGGTGTAGATGTGAGAGGGTATCTGCACTGGGCACTTGTAGACAATTATGAGTGGGCACAAGGCTTCAAGATGAAGTTTGGCCTCAACTATGTAGATCTAAATACAAAGAAGAGATACCTTAGGCCAAGTGCGCTAGTCTTTAGGGAGATAGCCAAGGGTAAGGAGGTTATTGATGAGCTGCTGCATCTGGCGGAGGTGTAGAGGTAGTAGTAGTAGAGTGGTTGTTGAGCTACGCGTTCTTCTCTTCCTATACCTTCACTTCTAGATTATTGGGAGCTTTATCAGCTCTGGATAGTACTCCCTTAAAACTCTCGACATACTCACCCTGGGTACAAATGATCTTAGTGCTGATAGTGAGATAGCATAGTACCACTCAGGCTCTTCACGAAATATTTTATACACCTTTACCAGGGTTTCCCTAAGCTCAGCGTACTCCTTCTCATTTATCTCACTGGCCCTCTGGCTGTATATCTCTATCGGCTCTCTGAGATCCTCGCCAAAGAGCCACCCATTGACACCGTGAACTATAAACTCCAGTGCGGCACCATCTCTTGAAGCAATTGATGGTACAGCATTTATAGCAGCCTTCATGTAGCTTGTACCACAGGACTCCAGCCCTGAGAATGGGGTGAATAGCAGTAGGTCTACATTGGGTAGGAGCTGCATTGCCTTTGCGATATCATAGTCGTGCACGAAGATGACGTTGTTCATCTCGTTGTGGAGCCTTTTAAACAACTTCATGTACTCTAGACCCACGTGATCGTTTGGATGACTCTTACCTCCAAGGATGAAGAGTATCGGCATGTCCTTCAGATCCTTGGCGAGCCTTATAACCATCCATGGCCTCTTATACTCAGTTATCCTTCTTGCCCACAGCACTACGAACTTACCCTCCGGCACAACATCCTTCTTGTAGTTCTGGAGGTACTTTTCAAGCTCCCCTCTGTTCTTTTCCTTGAGCTTGGCAAGCCTATCTATTGTTAGGCCTAGGGATTCGTAGGCCTCCCTAATGTTGCTCTTCATCCATCGCTCGATATTCACGCCATTAGTTATGTAGCTTATCTTGCCGCTGAAGTGGGGAAATATCTTTAGTAGTACATCGTAGTGCTTTGCTGAGACCGCAAATGCGTGCTGTGCAGTAGCTAGCCCTATCTCTGTAAGAAATACCTCAGGCTCTATAAATCTGTATCCATACTCTCTGGTGAGAAGATCTCTGGGAAAGGACGGATGGCCCCAGATACCCGCAGTGTGAATGACAAGTCTATACCTACCTGGTATCTTCAGCTGTAGAGGTAGAAGTGCTGTGTAAGCTTCCTGCAGATCTATATAAGCTACGTCCTCAAGCTTTATGTTCCTCCTTATGTACTCGGCCACCGCTTTTGCAAGAATTGTGTATTTGTAGAACTTCTCCTCAACACCGTTCTCAATGTATATTCGCTGGCAAAATCTAGAGGCCCACTCGGGTGAGATAATATTGAAGAACACTGCCTTAGCAGAACCACTTCTATAGACAAGAGGCTCAACCTCAACGTCAAATCCCTTCAAACCTATTCTAAACCTGTCCTCTGGGGTAAGACTCTTTATAAACTCCTCAGGTTGCTGCTGCGGCTTTGGCCTTGGAACCCCATCTGAATCAAATTCGTAATCCACATAGCCGTTTCTGTAAAATAGTGTTGCTACAATGTATTTTATTCCAATCCTGGCAGCAGCATAGAACTTGTCCCCTTCAAGTACACCCAGACCACCAGCGTAGGTGTATCCGATATCGAGTGCAAGATCAGGTGTTACACTAATGGCAAACTGATCTTCCGACACAGTAAACACCAAGCGGCTTTAACCCTGCTAATGTTATAGGTAATATATACCTGCTCTAGCTTAAATGTAGCAATGAATAATGCAGTGGGAGATCTATTGGTGCTACTGTACATTCATCTGAATATCATTCCAGTGTTAGGAATGGGATACTCTGAAGGATGTGGTGATATGGTAATATATTGTGCGGTATTTCGAATGGTTGGGGGTCTACTTATGATCCTCAGAGGTGCTTGCAAAGCCCTTGAGTATTGGTATACGTCTGAGAGCATCTGAGATGCTTTTAGGATATCTATTGAATAGAATATCATATATGCTGCGGTGTTTAGAGAGAATGCCTAGACTGCAGCCAGCAATGTGAACTATTCTCTTCTCATTAAATGGCTCCTCTGCAAATCTCTCCAGACACTCCTTAAAATAAGGGTTCTCAGTTATGGCGAGTTTAAGCAGCGTAACTATATTCATTCTAAGAATGACTCTGTTGCTGTAGGACCCCTCTAGATACAACCTGAGACTGTGGATCTTTGGAACACCTATGCAGTTAACATATTCACAGTCAAGGGGGTCAACGTAAATTGATGTATTTTCAATCTTATACGCATTCTCGATGCTGTGAACGAGGAAAAGCTTGAACACACCAAATCTTCCCTTAAAGATGGTTATACCATTGTATTTAGAAGCAATTGAATCTATGCTCCTCCAGAAGCTAGCCTTCGTAGAATAGTTCCTCAGACCGTAAACATCGAGCTGGCCAGAGGTGATACACGGTGGATCCAGACAATTCAAATTGTATCTCAGACAGTTGCTAACCTGATTATTTATAGCCTTGACAACAAGCACCACTACCTCATTCAACTTCAAACACAGACACCATTAGTGTTCGTGAAGCAGTCTAGAGACACCACTTATTTGGCTCACGAAGAACTCTAATAAATTTTCATTAAAATACACGTGGAGTTGTAAAAATACAGGTTTGAGCAGTCATCTTAAAAGTAGAAGTATAGGTGTGTATTGAATCCCGGAGCACAGAGGTAGAACCTGCCATACCCCTCCTCGACTAAAAGAGAACTACCAATCCATAATTATCTAGAAGACCAACCATAGTCGTCCACAGATATTTCAAAACAATGGTAGAGCCCTGGGGCTTCGTGCACATGTCTACTTCATCAATTCCTATTTTCTGATTTATTGAGCTTGTAGTACTCCTAAATTGCTATACCACTAAATCATTGAAGTGGAATGCTCTGCTTGATACCTACATTCAGCCGTTGGATGGTTAGGAGAACTATGCGACTCAATTCGAACTTTCTATAAAGCGACTACGATTTTCATTGCCTAGACCGACTTGATAGAAACTAGTTCTTTTCACAACAGACTGAAGGCTCTTCTATAACTATGTGCATGACCTGCCGAAGTAAGGTGTGGAGATTATGAGTCGAGGCACGTCTAGATCATTGCAATTGTATGAATTGTTTGATAGTAACTTTGTGGTGAGCCCTAACTCAACCTCATCTAACCACAGTATCTGCTGTAGATCTCAGTAGCCCCTATCCCAAGCTCATCAAACAGCCTCTCCACCTTTCCTCCTCCTTTCATATGCATAGACGTATAGGCTTGTGATTTCTATAGCCTCTGGCTGGATATCCTCCTCATGGAGGGCTTTAGACAGCTCCTAGATCCTTACTTACTAAA
>JANXEL010000026.1 GCA_025058535.1 Ignisphaera sp.
AACAAAGTTCAAGACGATTTCAAAGGATCCAATAAAGCTTCAATGTGAATATTGTGGAGCTATCATAACATGGAACGAGCTGCCAAAGTTAATAATTAAGAAAAGATGAATTGTATGTCAAGTAGATATACTTTAAAGCCGGTTAGAGTCGTTTGTAATATTGTGATTGGTAATGATAAAAAATTGATAGAAGTGAAGCCTCTTCTTTATTTGCGTGAAAGGCCACAGCCATTAAACTTTTTTATGATATGGATACCGAGAATTGATGAGATTCCTTTAAGCATTGCCGACTTTGATGAGGGGAGGTTAAGGTTTCTGTATAAGGTTAAAGGTGATGGAACTATGGCCCTCACGAAACACTGCAAGGACATGATAATAGGTATCAAGGGCCCTCTCGGTAAAGGAATCGGTATTAAACCAGCTCCGAACACTAGATGGCTGGTAGTTGCAGGTGGCATTGGGATAGCACCTATACCGTATCTAATTAGAACTTATAAAAACTATGGTATAAACGTTGATTTGCTGTGGGGTGTAAAAACTGCCGATGAAATTTTTAACATATACGAATTCTTTCCAGACACCAAGGGTAGTAAAACAATTATAGTCACTGAGGATTGCAGATATGAAAATGGATATTGCGGTACCGTGATAGACGTTCTTAAGCACATTGAGCCTAAGAATTACGATGGTGTCATTGCTGTTGGTCCAAAGGGCATGCTTAAAGCAATTTGCCTAGAGTTACACAAATTGAATCCGTATATAGGGTTAGAAACCCTCGTAAAATGCGGTATGGGTATTTGTGGTTCGTGCTATGTAAAGGCGTTGGATAAACTTCTATGTACTGATGGTCCTGTATTCAGATGTTCCGAGGTGTTAGAGCATCTCAAGGCAAGTGATACTAATTGTTAAAGCCTTTGTAGATGGACGCACCACGGAGCTTACTCTTGTCATAGAGGATGGCTTTGTTATTAGAAGGATCATAGGTGAGAATAGAGATATGTGCAGGGAAGGTAAGTGTATAGATTTGAGACACCATGGTGTAACAGTACCAGGTTTTATAGATATACATACCCATTTGAGGGGGCTTGAATTAGAGTACAAAGAGGACGAAGAGAGCGGAACTAGGGCAGCAGCAAGAGGAGGATTCACAGCTGTTGTAGATATGCCAAATACAGTACCAAAGATTAATAACATCAACGCTCTTAAAGCTAAATTGAATAGACTCAACCTAAACTCGTATGTCTACTACGGTATTTATATCTCACCTTTGACTGACACCGACGAACTGAATGCCATGCTCAGCCGCGAGGGAGTTATTGGCATTAAAATATTTCCAGAAGATTTAAAATACCTGCAAATAGCTCTAAATACTCTTAGAAGGAGGGGATTCGATAAAATTGTGGTGATCCATGCCGAACATCCCTCAGGAATAGATGAATGTAGTGCAGGAGATAGGTGGCGTTGTCGTCCAATAGAGCTGGAGTTGATGTGTCTCAACTATTTAAAGAGGTACCTTATGAAAGGGGATAGGGTTCACATAACACATATCACAAACCCTTTCACACTTTTCTATTCTAAAAAACTTTCTCTAACAACAGATACATGTCCTCACTACTTGTATCTAAGTGCTATAAGCGAACGCAGGTATGGGTGTTTAGCCAAGGTTAATCCACCCCTAAGGGCAGAATCTACCAGAAGAGTTTTGATCAATTTAATCAGACACTTTGATGCTATAGCCACAGACCATGCTCCGCATAGTATCCACGAGAAATCGGATTTATTTGAAAAATGCCCCTCAGGTATCGCTTCGATTGATATTGTACCGTCGCTTGTAATGAATCTCATTCATCGAGACGTGCTTAGCATGAGCGATGTAGTTAGGCTTCTATCATTGGGACCCGCTGGTATTATTGGATTGCATGGTAGATGGGGGTGTTTTGAAGAAGGATGTATAGCTAGCTATACCGTGGTGGATCCATACAGAGAGTTTAAAGTGGAATCTTCACAAAGCTTTTCAAAGGCCAAATATTCTCCATTTGAAGGGATGGTACTTAGAGGCAGTGTTACAGCCACGGTTGTTGAAG
>JANXEL010000012.1 GCA_025058535.1 Ignisphaera sp.
CGGTAGAGCGGCGGGCTCTTAACCCGTAGACCAAAACGCTGGGCGGAGGTCCCGGGTTCAAATCCCGGCGGGCCCGCCACAAACAATAAAACCCTTCCTATGATTGAAGTATAGGGCCGCCGTAGCTCAGCCCGGTAGAGCGCCGGCCTCGTAAGCCGGTGGTCGCGGGTTCGAATCCCGCCGGCGGCTCCAACAATAGAACTCAAGTCTTCTACACTATTCTTACAACCAAAGCCATCCCTAAGCCATTCGTCCTGTTTTATTAAGTCATTTATTTTATACATATTTAGTGCTTAAAGCTCTTGAGACTCTGAATATCATTAGCAAGGATCAAGTGACTGCACAAGCAATCTGACGTAATCACAGATGGTCTTAGGACCTTGTAATGGTAGGACAAGCAATTAATTAGGGTGTTATAAGATAAAAAGGGTATTATTATCTTTAAACTTTTGGTAAGCCGAACGTCATTAAACCTCCAATAAGCTCTAAAACGGCTGCTATAAGGATTGTTACCCCAAGACCTGCTGTTGCTATTAGTGCTCCCGATGCAAATCCACCCACAATAGCCGCTATGGAGATTGCAAAGAATATCGCCGTAATTGCTACCGATATTAGTTCTGGGCGAACACTTCTCGATGCGACATAGCTTGTTCCAGGCATGCCTACAACTCCAAAGACTGTTACTATCCAGAAGAGCACTGTGTACGCCCACATGCTTCCTAGTGCAGGATACATTATGAAGGTAACCACAGCTGAGGCAAGTATAGCCATCATAAGCGTTTTTCTACCACCCATCTTATCTACAACTGGACCCCATATGTACGTACCGATACCAAGCATTACTGAGGCAACACCCATTGCAAGTGAGAATACCTCTGGAGGCGCTCCGTAGATGACGTTAAGCACTATTGAGAGGGATGGGTACATCAAGTTCCAACCAATTAGGTAAACACATATCGATATGGCTGTCCAGTACACACCCCTACTCCTCCATGCAGCAGCAATGTCAGCTATCTTCATAGCTGGTAGCTGGACCTTGGGAGCTTTAACGGGGAGTAGAAGGAGAAGCGAAACTACTGTTAGCCCAGCTGCAAGAAAGTAAACCGGCTGATAGCCTCCGAGTGATGTTGCAATCGTACCTGCAAATATTTGTGATACACCCATGCCCAGCATCATGGATCCTGCGAGAAATCCTAATATAGTTCCCCTCTTCTCTGGCGGCGATATCAATGCCCCTATGGCCATGTAGAGGGATGTGAAGGCAAACACAATGCCAGCTATGGTTCTATAGACTGCTAGTTCAACCCAGGTGCGTGCGAAACCGAGTAATGCATTGAATAGTATTCCGAGAACCAGGCCTACTGATATGATCTCCTTCCTCCTACCTGTTTTATCAGCCAGTATTCCTATAGGTAGGAGGAGAATTAGTGATGTGATTGATGGAAGAGCCAATATCATTGCAGTAGCCATAGCTTCAGGCGCTCCCATCTCTAGGGCGTGTACCGCAAGGAGTGGTGCGTATATCCCAAAACCTGCACCCGCAACTAGAGCTGATAGTGCTAGCACCACTGCTGGTAGCAGTGATGGCTTAGGCTGAGCTGCACTACTAGTAGACATAATTTCTCCCACCTGAAAGGGTAATAATTGATCACTGAAATTTAAACTTTTCTGTCTCGTATTCAAAATCCGCTATTAAAATCGAGGAGGATTCTATATTAACAATAATTTAGATCTAAATCAAACAATGTACATTTATTTACAACTCTATATCCAATGTTGCTAAACAGAATGCAGCGACCCCTTGAAGCTGTGCTTTCTTAAAACCTTAATTTACAATTCCTTACTAGAAATACCAATACCGATTATGAGCTCTGAACGCGGTAAAACAATGTTTCTGAGTTACATAATTAAATATGGTATGACTATCACATAGTTGTGACATTCTTCTATAGGTGAATAGAACTGTGAATGGGTATCGAATATACAGTTCACTGCTTAATACCATACTAATTTTCCCGCCACATAAATCCTTGGCATAAGTAGCAGGTTAGCAGTATAATCACGGGATAGCAAGTAAAGGGTAGATGTAGATATTAACTGAAAATGTTATGAAAATAAATACTATTCAAAGTATTTAATAGACACCGTATTTTAGTGCCGCATTTATGTACGCTCTTACATTGGCTATGGGTGTGCTCTTAGGCAGTTCATTCACTCCAAGCGATAGTATGAATCCTCCCTCAGGCTTTATCTTGTTTAGAAGATCTTTTATATGTTCATCTATTTTCTCAGGTGTTCCTCCTGCAATTAGTGCTGGTGATACT
>JANXEL010000047.1 GCA_025058535.1 Ignisphaera sp.
CTAGGGTGGATACTGTTACAACAACTAAGGTTGAAACAGTAACAGACTGGACAACAACAACACTACTAGCAGTAGTACTCCTAATAATAGGAATAGCAGTAGGATACATAACAAAAAGAAAATAACATAGAATAAACAAAAACAATCACCTTTTTAAATTTTATAATCTGTGCGTCTCATATTCAGTATGGGGTTGATCAAAAATTGTATAGTAGATCAAGTACTGCTCTAATTAAGTATGTAGTGTTGAGATCTATAATGTTGATAATCACTATATTCGTAGCATATAGTGTGTCCTTTTTACTCATTAAGCTTATGCCACTTGATGCCGTAGAATATATTGTTAGTCAATACATCACTTCGCCCGCAGCTCAGTACCAGGATCCTGAAGTTATAAATTCTTTGAAGACTGGCCTTCATGAAATTTTTGGTATAGGAGGGTCTCTATTTGATCAATACAGATCTTTTTTAATAAGATTGCTAAGGTTCGATTTCGGTCCCTCTATAACTGCATTTCCAACGAGTGTTTCAGAGCTACTTAGGAATGCTATACCCTGGACTGTGGGACTACTGAGTGTTACAACTATAGTTTCGTGGATTATAGGTAACATTCTAGGCGTATTCGTTGGCTATTCGAAAATGCAGAGTAGTGGTACTAGGATTTTGTTTGCAATTGCACTAGTCCTTAGGCCAATGCCTTACTACATACTAGCACTGATTCTAATATTCCTCTTTGTGTATCTGATACCAGTGTTCCCATTACCAGGTGGTGGAGTAATTACATATGAATTTAATTTGGCGACAATAGTATCTATGCTGTATAGACTCTTACTACCTGCTCTCTCTCTTGTTATCATCAACATCTTTGGCTGGTGGTTCTTAAGCTCATATTCGCTCACCCTAAATATTATTAATGAGGATTACTATCACTATGGTGAATTGAGAGGATTGAAGAGATACACACTAATGAGAAAATACGTGCTTAAAAATATAATGCTACCCCAGGTCACAACGCTAGGATTATCGCTAGGTGGCATATTTGGAGGTTCTCTAATAACTGAATCCATATTTGCACTGCCCGGTCTCGGCACACTGCTCTACCGCTCGATAATGACCGGTGATATAATAACTGCTCTTGGTGTCCTAACCCTCTCTATATTAGCCGTATCACTTGCCACCTTCATTTTAGATATAATTTATCCATTTATAGATCCAAGAGTGAGGACGAGATGATGCTACGTACATGGTTTAAAGAATTTACAAAACCTTTTAGGGTAAATGCTAAGCTCGGTACGGGCTCTTTTATACTTATAATGCTTATATTCATCGGGCTTACATCAATAATGGCTCCTCCATGGTTTGAACAGTGGTATAAGTATCCAAAGGATCTCCCTCCCTCACCATATAGCGGGCTTGAGTACATTTTAGGCACCACAACTAATGGTCGCAGCGTCTACTGGTCGCTTACAAGAGGAATTCTAAACTCTCTAGCCATATCTTTTATAACGGCTTTAATAGCGTCACATGTAGGGTTGCTAGTAGGCATTATAGCAGGTTTAAAGGGAGGTATTGTAGATAAGGTTCTAATGACAGTAACTGATGTGTTCATAGTAATTCCAGCATTTCCACTCTATGCACTGCTTGCTATGATGCTTAGAAGAGTGCTAAACATTGTGCTAATTGGAGTAATTGTAGCTGTTACATCATGGTGCTGGCCGGCAAGGCAGGTAAGGGCAATAGTTCTCTCGCTACGTGAAAGAGAATTTATGCTTACTGCAGCACTGTCCGGCTTAAAAACCTGGGAAGTGGTGTTTAAAGAAGTTATGTTACACTTGTTAGGATGGCATATGGTGAACTTTACCAATACCGTAATATACTCTATTGGAAGCGAAGTGGGTTTAGCAATATTTGGACTATCAGTGCTTGACAAAGACACGCTAGGAACGATGATCTACTGGGCACAGGGATACGGAGCTCTCTATAGAGGAATGTGGTGGTGGATACTTTCACCTATTATGATCGTAGTAGTACTATTCCTCTCTCTATTCCTTATATCCATAGGCCTCACGGAATACTTAAGTCGAAAGAGATAATACATTAAGAAATAAATAACATTGTTAGATGTAGCTGGAACACCTACACACCGTGAAATAGTGATGAAAAGTGATGTCGAAGTAAATAGTCTAGAAATTGTGATTCAGAGTCTATCCCGAACTGGAATTTGCGCTACCTAACTCTTCTCCATTCATCTTGATATACATCCAACAGCAGCCATATTGCATTTAACATGATGTGAACAATGCTTATAACTTCCCTACAGAGTGTAGGTTATGTGGATAAGAATGGGCGAGGTTCTAAGTAAGGAGGAGAAGCTTAGAATAATTAAGGCTTTGGAAGAGAATGCAGAGTTTAGATACGCTATAGCTGGTGCGCTCGGAATTCTAGAAACTCTTAAGAGGTTAGATGCAATAGAGAGTAGACTGGAGGAAAATAGTAGAAAAATAGAAAATGCTACCATGAAACTTGAGGAGCATAGTAGAATTCTACAGGAGCATAGCAAGAGGCTTGAGGATCTAACGAAGATCGTAGAGACTCTAGTCTATAAGGTTGGTGAACATAGCGAGAAGATTGAAGGTCTCAGAAAAGAAGTATCATCACTAGCATTAGTGGTAGGTGCTCTGACCGAGAGTCTATACGCTAAATATGTCTATGAGGATATTGAAAAGGAGGCTCTAGCCAAGGGAGAGAAAATAGTGAGGAAGGTTAGAAATGCTAGAGTGAATGACGTAGATATAGATCTCTTAGTTGAAACAGATAGGTGTATATACGTAGTTGAGGTTAAGGTCAGACCCAGCTACGAAGATGTTGGAAGGCTAATCGCAAAGATCGATCTCACCAGGGAACGCTATCCAGAGAAGAGTATTGTAGGAATTATTGCGGGTGCTATGATTGGAAAGGAAATCGAGGCATATGCGAGAGGAAAGGGTATTACTGCATATACATACTGAAATTTCTAGGTAGCGAATCACAAACTCCCCACATATACGGCACCCAGTAGGAATTGTTGGTAGAAATGTCTGCAACATTTAAAACTGGTATGCAGACCCCTCCTGCAATCTCTGATCAAAACCTAACCTGAGAATTTGTAGCGCCAGTAATACTTTATCATCATTCTCGATCCACTAACATGCACTAGTTGCTGACTATGTAGAAGAACAGGTAGTGAAGCATTATTGTTGAATAGGAAGAATTTTCAAGGCTTAAGCCTGTAGATCCTCCCTTAGTGCAGTTTTTTGCTACACAAACCTGTGGACACTCAATTTAACTACTCAGGGTTGAAAAGCAGCTCTGTATGTAGCGCGGTTCATATCTCCTCAATGCTAGGTTAGGATGTAGGGAATTTTGAACTGTGTCATAATCTAGACAAGTACCACCATTCTCACATGAGACTGTGGAGGTCTACAGTTGGTTCGCAGCTTGAGTACTCATCTAGTTGCAGAACCGTAGTCTTGGGGCTCCACACATATCCCATAATATTCTACTGGAGAGATTATAAATTATCGCTATGACGGGTGTCTGCTAAATATTATTACTAGTACAAGCTGCTCTGTAGATGCACCCAACTAATTAGAGTTCTCATAGTTACATGTGTAGGGGTGTGGCGATTTTACCTACGGGTTATTGCTATTGTTTTACTTGGGCACATTGATATGCATGCTGGTTCCAACCCTCCTCTTCTTAGGGGTTGGCAAAGGTTGCAGTTAACCACATCTCCCCTGCTTATTCTCATAGCCTTTATCGGACACTCGTTTAAGCAGTCCATACACTTGTTGCATCTCCTGTAGTCTATCAATACCTCTCCTAGATCGCCTCTGATAATGGCGTTCTTCCTGCAAACTGCTACGCATTTAGCGTTAGCACAGTGTAGACAAGATGTGGGGAATACCAGCCCATCATCGCTCTTTCTAATCTTTAGAAAGGACTTACCATCGTGTATAAAACCGCAAACAGTGCTGCACGTTTCACAGCCAATGCACTTTGTGTAGCTGAAAATTCTGACAAATGGTGATAAGGCTAGACAGCTCTCAAGCTTCACTTCAGCATAGCTACCTAGGTATCTACAAATCTCATCAGCGATACTGTCCCTCCACTCAGCAAATCGCACTACAGATTTTTCAACCTTCTTTAACCTTTTCACTAAATCCTCTATCCTAATCTTTTCTCCAGACACAATTCCATCAATAACTCTGATAGCCTTCAGTGTATGGTCTACTGCAAATCCTATCTTTGAGGGCCCAGTGACTACATCACCAACAGCAAATATGTTTGTACCCGGTATCCTATAGTCGCTTCCCACATTAAGCCTACTATCAATAGTGGTGCACTTCGCCAGTTCACTTGAGTAGATAGGTGGTGTTGGTGTTTCTCCTACTGCTTCTATTACTAGGTCTGCTTCTATTGTGAATCTGCTGTCTGGTATTGGTATTGGTCTGGGTCTTCCACTCTCATCAGGCTCCCCAAGTTTCACTCTAATAAACTCAACACCACT
>JANXEL010000042.1 GCA_025058535.1 Ignisphaera sp.
GCCCTAAATACTGAACTGATGTACGATCATAGCTTAAAAACACTCTGAGTATTTAGTTTTACGATCTAAAATGGAGTGGCGTTATGCAGTCCTAATCTTAGTAGTAGTGGTCATAGGCACAGCAGTTCTAGGGGTTCTCTATACAATACATCAAAGGAAAGCCACATCAACCAATACACCGATAGAAACAATAACGGCATCTCCTACACCAAGTAGAAAGATAGTCGTTTACGCGTATAGAGACGCTATAACTGGTATAGATCCCAGTGTAGATTTTGACACGGGCATCGTAGTGCTTGGTAATGTGTATGAGCCTCTACTATACTATGATCCTACGAGAGGCGAGTTTAAACCTGCATTAGCCACCAGCTGGAGTAAGATTAATGAAACAGCCTGGCTATTCATTTTAAGAAAAGGTGTGGTATTTCATGATGGTACACCACTAACAGGTGAGGCAGTTAGATTTAGTATAATAAGAAGTAAGCTTATTTATGAAGAAAAGGGTATTGGACCGGGATGGATATGGGATTGTTTAGAGGATATATATGTAGTAAACAACACAGCTGTGCTATTTAAATTAAGATACCCAGCCCCTATGCCTCTAATAGCCTCTTCAGCTTATGGAGCCTTCATCTACAGTCCTAATGTACTTAACTACGCAAACGCCATAGATATGCTAGACGATAGAATAAGGCTATGGTTCGAATCCGGTAAAGACGCTGGTAGCGGCCCCTACAGGGTTCTATCGTATAAGCCTGAATCTGAGGTTGTCCTAGAGAAGTTTGATGAGTGGTGGGGATGGAGCATAGTAAACAATTCAAGAGCTCCAGACATTGCAGTTATAAAGATAGTTGAGGAGCCAGCTGCTCAAGAGTTAGGGCTACTAGATGGCAGTATCCATATAGCTACAAATGTGGCTAAGGCAAACATTCCAAGAATACTTGGTCAAGGTTATGGAGTTATAAATCAAACAACATTTCATAACTTTGTGCTTATGTTTAATGTGAAGAGATGGCCTACAAATATAACAGAGTTCAGGAAGGCAATTTTGCACGCCATTCCGTGGGACAGAGTGGTGGATTTTGCATTCCAGGGATTTGGGAGAAGCGCTAGTGGGATAATACCTTTTGGATACCCAGGCTATGCTACTAATCTAAGATACGAGTACAATATGACTAGAGCTAGAGAGATCTTAGGGAGGCTCAATGTATCGAACGTAAAGCTGGAGTTCGTCATCGTATCTGGCTATGAGGAAGAGGAAAGATTTGCCTCACTTTTAAAATCCTCACTTAATCAGCTAGATATAGATGTAGATATAGTTGCCCTTCCGTGGGAGCAGGTGAAGGAGCGGGGAGTAGCTGTGTGGAGGAATGCTAATGAAGCTCCCCATATGATAGTGAATGATTGGTGGCCCACGTATCCAACCCCGTACGACTATCTCTATATTCTACATGGTAGTAATATTGAATGGAATTGGAGTGGCTATGCGAATTCTGAATATGATGATCTAATCGATAGGGCCTTTCAATTAGAGGGTATAGACTATAAGCAATCCATGGAGATTTACAGGAAAGCGCAAGAGATTATATTTGAGGACGCTGTAGCCATCAGCATATGCGATTCCATACAGCCCTACATCTACGATCCTGACAAAATCCTATTTAGAGATGGTGCATTGAATCCAATATATATGTATGTTATATTCTTCCAGTTTACGGAGGTGCTTTCTTGAGGTAGAGAAATGAAGATGCCTTCATTAAATTACATCATAAAAAGGATTGCAACAGCCTTCTTCGTAGTACTAGGGGTGCTAATGCTTACATATGTGCTCATATACTTCTCTCCTGGGAATCCAGCCTATACATGGGCAGGTAGGCCTAGGGGGCCAAAGGCGGAAGAGGCTATAAAGGCCGCAGAAGAAGAGCTTGGCTTAAATAAACCCCTCTATCTCCAGATCTATACACACATAAACAGGTTCTTCAAAGGTGACTGGGGTTTATCATTAAGGTTTAAGCAGCCTGTGCTTTTAGTTGTTACTAGAAATCTGGTGGCTTCACTAGAACTTCTAGTAGTAGCCTTCTCCATAGCTATTCCGCTTGGTATTATTCTTGGAGTGGTATCAGCTCTATATAGAGGCTATCTAGTAGATAAGGTGCTGTATGTGGCATCATTGCTACTTATCTCGTTTCCAAGATTTTGGATAGCAATTCTATTTTACGTATTCCTGCAGATGCTAGGGGTGAATTTGTTTGGGCGCATAGCACCAAGCTACATGCTAATGGTGGAAAGTAGGGTAGGATCGTACATAATAGACAGTTTAATTAGCGGCAGAGTAGAAATTTTTGCGGACACCTTAATGAGAGCTCTACCCCCAGCGGTAATAGTTGCTCTCTACCCAATGGCACTCACAATAAGAGTGATCAGATTCTCGATTTCAGAGAAATTGCATGAGGAGTATGTAAGGCAGGCAATGTCCTATGGTCTTTCAAGAAGCAAAATTGTGTATAGATACGCTTTAAGAGGGGTGATACCAGCCATTTCGCAGCTGCACGGAATAACATTTGCATACAGTATTGTGGATACCGCAACGGTTGAAAATATATTTGGTAGAGATGGTATAGGTAGTGCCATTGTTAAAGCAATTCCTTACAACGATTATCCACTCATAATAGGATTGCTAGCAGTGTCTGGAATACTATTCATAGTTGTCAATACAGTATCAGATATTATCCAGGTAATCTCAGATCCAAGGGTGAGGATATGAATGGGTGTTATAGTAAAGAGCAGACTGGGAAGCCTCCATAATTTGGTGAAAACCAGTAAAAAATTTTCGATAGGTTTTACAATCGTGTTAGTAATAGCCATACTAAGTATAGTTGGATTCTTCAATTCGCCCTACCACATGGAGGGGTGGGGCATAGTTACCGAAGAGGCGATGGGCAGACAGGGATTAGCCCCCTGTTTACCATTCTACTGTCCAAATGCAAATCACGTATTTGGAACTGATGATATGGGTAGAGATCTACTGAGTAGAATTTTAGTAGGTGCGCATTTAGCTTTAATACAGACGGTTACTGTAGTCTTTACTAGTATTGCTCTAGGCGTTCTAATGGGGATTGCAGCAGGCTACTCAAATACAGTAGTAGAGAAACTCTCTACATACTTGATAGAGCTCCTCATTATAATCCCATCAATGGTGTTGGCAGCAGCGCTTATCGCCATTATTGGAAGGGGCATCCAGTCAGTAATAATAGCACTAATACTTACTTGGAGTCCCTGGTATGCTAGACTAACATACATATTAGTGAGGCAGCTCAGAGAATTGGATTTTATAAAGATTTGTGAAGCTATGGGCTTCTCAAGAACATATATAGCATACAGACACATTGTGCCGAATGTAGCTCCCCTAATATTCATTGAAGGTATAACCGACTCTAGCTCAGTGCTAATAGAGATAGCATCTATAAACTTCCTAATAGGAGCAGCATCGCTTACCTCCATAGATCTACCCGACTGGGGTATGATTGTCGGCTATGGCATAAGGTATGTAAGGACATTTTGGTGGATAAGTTTCTTTCCAGGTTTATTTATAGCACTTACAGCCCTCGGCTTAATACTTCTAGGAGATGGTTTAAGTGAAACGTTAAGCCCATGGTTAAAAAGAAGGTGGAAGCTGTGGTTTTAAATGAAGTAGCTGTTAGGGCTAGAAATCTATGGATAGGCTATGAAGAGGAGGGGGAGATTCTGTGGGCTTTAAATGGTATAGACATTGATATACCAAAGGCTACGGCATTTTGTATTGTTGGCGAAAGCGGATCGGGCAAGTCTACATTAGGGAACGCTATAGCAGGGCTGCTACCACCGTATGCCGTAACAAAAGGACGCCTCGATGTGTACAACATAAGTGTTATTGATGGTGATAAAGTGGACTACAGTGGTGTGAGGGGGAGTATTGTTGTAAGGATTCCCCAGAACCCTCTTTCAGCTCTCAATCCATATCTAAAAATAGAATCAGTATTTTCCGACATACTGAAACAGAGGTTTAGGATTAACTCAAAGGTTAAGGCACTTGAAATTGCTCAAAAAGCGCTTAAGGCAGTGGATCTTCCATCTGATGTACTGGGTAGATATCCACACCAACTCTCAGGTGGAATGGGTCAGAGAGTGGCCATAGCGCTTACCATAGCCATAGATCCTGAGATTGTTGTAGCAGACGAGCCTACAAGTAACTTAGATGCTTATCTAAAAGGGGCAACACTAAATCTCCTGAGAGATATTGTTCGAAAAGGAAAGACGCTGATTGTAATAACACACGATATACTCTTTGCTTCAGCACTCTGTAGCTTTATAGCAGTAATGCTTATGGGAAACGTGGTGGAAATCGGAAAAACAGAAGAAGTATTATCAAACCCACTACATCCATACACCAGGGAGCTTATAGATGCAGCCAATCTGAACTTTAAGAATTCTAAATACGCTATCAACAGGTCAAAGACGAACCTAAGGGGGTGTGCATACTCTTCTAGGTGTCCAAAACACTCTGCTAGGTGCTATGAAAAGCCTAAACTATTCTATATTAACGAATCTCATGGTGTAGCATGCTGGAATCTGTAAAAAATTTTGTAAACGTAAGGAATTTGTGGATAAGATACAAGGTTCCAAAGCAGTGGCGCTTTGGCTATCTAGATGTGGATGTTATTAGAGGGGTGTCCTTCTCTATAGATCATGGTGAGTGCTACGGACTTGTTGGTGAGAGTGGAAGTGGCAAAACAACCATACTAAAAGCCTTCATGAGATTAGTAAAGCCATATAGAGGCTCAATATATGTAGATGGTGTAGATATATTTGAAAACGATAAAAAGGGAAGGGAGATTGTAAGAAGGATAGGTTATGTGCCTCAAGATCCTTTAACATCTGTGGATCCAAGGATGAGAGTAAAGGACATAGTCTCCGAGCCTCTAATAGCACTGAATGTCGATAGAGAGAGAGCCCTAGAGAAAGTAGTAACACTACTTGAACTTACGGGACTAGATGTAGAGATTATGAATAAGCACCCATTTGAATTAAGTGGTGGAATGGTTCAGAGGGTTATAATTGCAAGATCAATTATTTCAAATCCAAAAATAGTGCTGCTGGATGAACCCACCTCAGCCTTAGACGTTATTACACAGGCACAAATTCTAAATCTTCTCAAAGATCTTAGGGATATGATGGGCTTTACATACATTCTTGTTACACACGATCTCAATGTTGCTAAATATATATCGAGTAGAATCGGAGTGCTGTTGAAGGGATATTTGATTGAAGAGGGAGATGTTAAGAGGATAATTAATGAACCTCTCCACCCATATACGAGGATCATAGTAGACGCATTTAGATTAAGAGACGTAGGGGAACTCACGTATACAACTGGTGCAAGATGTCCACTATCTGCAGCGTGTAAATACAGGGAGGATATATGCCGTAGAGAAATGCCGCCACCTATATATCTTGATGGCAACATGGTGCGCTGTTGGTATTTTAAAAAGTAGATGGCGGCTTTCATTGTAAACCCCTATATATACAAGTTCCGGCCCGATTTAACATTAATACCTATGTTAGATCATCAGCCACATCATTGAAAATAGCAGGTGAATTCACAAAGATACTTTATTTAAGAGCGCAGATTCGGATGCCTAGGAGTGCCCACTCAAATACGTGGACTACCTTTCTATACTTCAATATTGAAAACTTTAAGGGTATACTAGTATTAGACTAATTATGGGGACATCTGGATATCGGCTACAAATATCAATTTTAAATATGCGCCTACACACCTTTAGATATGTGATTGTTGTAGAAAATTATTGAGAAAGAACACTTTGGGGATGATGTACATGAATGTTGAAAAGAAACGCATGCTCAATCCATCTAGGAGGTGGCTTAGCAGCGAGAGGGTGGCGATTAGAGTTCTAGAGGATCTCGGTTACAACATTTTAGACGTGAGGAAAAGGATTGTGATAAATGACACGGTCGTTGGTGAGGTTGATGCCATTGTTGATGATGGTGCTGGACAGACGTTCGCTGTAGAGATAAAGGCTGGAAAAATAGATGTTTCAGGGATAAGACAGGCCTACGTTAATTCAGTTATTCTCGGAATGAAACCTCTTGTTATATGCAAGGGATTCGCTGATGATGCAGCTAGGGAGCTTGCTGAGAAACTAGGTGTAAAAATCATCCAGCTGTCTGATGTATTTCTGGTTGAAAGTGAGGAACTTGAAACTGTACTTCGTGAGGTTATTGAGGATGCTATAGCTGAATACTTTGAGGTCTTCTACGGAATGGTGCATAATATTAATCCCAGCTATCTCGAGGTTCTAAAGGCTATAGCAGAGACCACAGCTATTGATGAAGCGGCTGAGAGGCTTGGTGTAGATGTGCATACACTTATGAAGAAGGTAGATGAAATAAGAAACGCTGGAGTAATACCTAGATGGGCCAGGAGGTATACAGCTCTAAAACGTATTGCCCATCTATTTATCCAGAGACAGAACATTTTTAAATTGATGGATGATATAACTAAGCACTACGAGCTGCTAAAGTCTATAGAACAGCAATTGAATCAGTTGACGCAACAGCTATCTGCCATACATAAACATGTGAGTAGGATGCAGACATCTCTACAACAGCTATCTACATGAAATGACACTTTATAGCATCTATGCTAGACCCTTTTTAACCATGAGTTCAGCTATGAGTACACCAGTTCCTGCGGCACCCCTTAATGTGTTGTGGCCGAGCACAACATATTTGACTCCGCTTAAGGCGTAATCTTTTCTCAACCTTCCAACCACTACGCTCATGCCTTCTCCTTCCATTCTATCAAATCTTGGTTGAGGCCTATCAATTTCTCTTCTGACAACAATAGGCTTTTCAGGAGCCGTGGGAAGGCCGAGACCCTTTATTTTATTGGATCTGAACTCCTCCATGATACGAATCAGATCTTCGATAACCACATCTCTCTCGGTTTCTACAAATACAGCTTCCGTATGCCCCTCTAGCACCATTACTCTGTGACAGCTTGCAGATGCAACAAAGCTTGTGTTGAGTGCTATTCCATCAGTTTTCAGACGCCCTAGTATCTTTCTGGACTCATTCTCCACCTTTTCCTCCTCACCTTCTATAAAGGGTATTAGGTTATCCAGTATGAACATGGATGGCACACCAGTTAGGCCTGCCCCTGAAAGGGCCTGCATTGTTGATACAATGACCTTTTTAATACCAAAATCATCCAATATTGGCTTTAGTGAAAGGGTCAGTATGGCCGTTGTGCAGTTAGGAACCTTTACAATAGCTCCACTCCAGCCTCTGATCTTACGCTGATACTCTATAGCTTCTATATGATCAGCATTTACCTCAGGATTAATTAGAGGTATATCAGGTTCAAGCCGCATGGGGCTAGCATTAGATACGACGATTACTCCCTGTCTCGCTAGTTCAATTTCTATGTCCTTTGCAATTTCAGCTGGAAGTGCTGTAAATACAATATCGATCTTCTCTCTCGCTATATCACTTGATATAGGGAGCAGTTCAAGATCGCCAGCTTTTGCAGGCATGGGTCTTTCAATAACCCATCTAACCACCTCGCAGTATTTCTTTCCCACACTCTTTTCTGAGGCTGCTACAGCAGTTAATTCAAACCATGGATGGTTTCCTAGGAGGGACACCAATCTCTGACCTACAATTCCCGTAGCACCCAGTACAGCTACACGCTTCATTTTAAACACCTTCAAACAACTCCTTGTGGAGTAGATGAAGGGTTTTAAGTTCATATGTTGAACTTACGTACACCAGTAATGATGGTCTATGTACGTACGACTGTAGGCCTAGGATCTCAATTCCATTTCTATCAATTATTTCAAGCACATTTCTTATAAATTGCACTGATGAAGTTCCTTCACCGACGATTGCCATGTACGACATATCCTGTGAGGCTCTATTCATGATGACCTTAGGACCCCATAGCTCCCTTGGAATCTCCTTGACTATTTCAGTACCAAACTTAGACCATGAACCTATAATTAGCTTGGAACTATAGAACTTCTCCAGAGGTTCAAACGCCTTTGGGTTTATCCTCTTTGCGCCATGTAGAGATGCTTCAAGTGACTCTCTATAGCTCATAGTTCTTACAAGCTTAGCATTCTCGACGATATCCGGATCAGCAGTCATTATACCATCTACGTCTGTTACGAGGTAGACCCTATCAATATTTAGTAATGATGCTATTGCTGTTGCCGTATAGTCGGAACCGCCTCTACCAAGCGTTGTTATTCTTCCATCAATTGTAGACCCTATAAAACCTTCAATCACAGGAATGGTTGGGCTATCAACAATGGATGAGTATAGCTTCTCGAGATTAGCAGATGTTGAGATGTAGTCGATTGAAGCATCACTGAATGTTTCATTAGTTACAATAAGCTCATCTGCGTGGAGCTCTAGGGCATTAACACCTGTAGCTTCAAGGGCGCCAACTAGTAGTATTTTACTTATCCTTTCTCCAAATGACAGGAGGAAATCATATAGAGATAAATCAACACCACTCCTATTTATGGCGCCTGCCACTATTTCAAGTCTTTTAAGCTCTTCGTTTACCCTTTTAATAACTTTTACACTATTCAATTCTTTAGCTACTTCTAGATACTTCTCGACTATGTGCCTCAGAGCTTCCTGGGAACCCTTTGCCACCTGGACAAGTTTGTCCGTCACACCCTTTGCAGCAGAGACCACTATTATTGCCTTGTACCCATTCTCTACGAATACCTCTCTGATCTTTTGAGCGGATTCTATATATGACTTTGAGTCTCTTAGTAGCGATCCCCCTATTTTTACCACACACAGCCTTCTGCCAAGCATGGAAGACTCACCGCTTATTAACTGTCTTCAAAAGACAGTGAAACAATATCGTCTAAAACAGAGTGCGCAGTCTCTATACCACCGCCTCCTCTACCTATGAATACCACTTCAGTTGCATCACTTCTTATTCTAACACCATTCATTACACCATTTATCTGCGCAAATAGCTCGCTCCTCGGAATCTTTGCAATTCTTATCGAAGCTTTTCCCCCACGAACGTCAAAAGATGCAATAGATTTTATAACATACCCCTGCCTTACAGCATCAATAATATCCCTAAGTGAGACTCTAGATATGCTCTCTCTATTAATTTCTTCAATCTTTAATGGTCTTTCCAAAATATTGGATATAATTACAATTTTTGCTGCAGCATCCACACCATCTATATCTAGCGTAGGGTCGGCTTCTGCAATACCTAGTGCTTGAGCCATTTTGAGTGCATCAGTGAACTCTACGAGTTTTTCATGCATTTCTGTCAGTATGAAGTTGGATGTGGCGTTTAGTATACCCTCTATCCTCTCAACATCGTGGCTTCTCATGCTTGTCAGGGTAGATATAAATGGTGTTCCTCCTAAAACAGTAGCTCTAAATTTTATCCTTACACCCCTTGATAGCGCCCTGGATACAATCTCTTTATACTTTAACACGAGTGGAGCTTTATTTGCAGTGACGACGTGCGCCCCCCTATCAATAGCGTACATTATGTTTGAAAGGCCAGGTTCACCTGATGTGTATTCTGATGGTGTTAACTCCACATGTACATCGGGCTGAGTATTGCTATAGAGGATATTCAGATCAACCCCCTGATGTGCATAGGGTTTAAACAGATTCACCCCTGATCTAGGTACCTCACAAAGTTTCAGCAGCTCATACTCATCAAAGCCTTCAGCCTTTAGCGCCATTCCCTTGGAATCGGCAACGCCAACTACATCTATCAAAATACCGTACCTACTGTTAATAATCTTTCTTTTCAAGGCTATTACCTTGGCCAAAGCTCTTCCAACAGATCCAAAACCGATTAGTAGTACTTTCACTCTTCTACCCATACACTCCTCACCTCAACAATTTAACACCGATTTCAGAGACTTGTGAAACAATATAATCGCACTCCACGCCCTTGCTAACAAGAAACTCTTTTAGTTTCTTACCCACATATCCGGCCTCCTCGGAAGTCCTGTGTATAGAGAATACAGAAGGCCCAGCACCACTTATATTAAAACCGAGTGCACCATAATCGTGAGCGAGCCTCTTAAGCTCATAGTAGTATGGTATCATTGCAGCTCTGTAAGGCTCGACAACAACATCGGTCGATACCGCTTCACCAAATAATTCTATGTTGCCACTAAGTAGTGCATAGATTAACTTTGCTAATGAGGATGACTGTCTGATATGCTTATCTAGATCTATCTGCTTTGGCAGTAAAGATCTTGCATATTCAGTTTTTCTCCTTCCTGTAAATTCTGGGAGCTTTGGAGTAACTATAGCTATGCTAATCCTCATGCTAGGTTTGAAGCTGTAGACCCTATTCCTATTGATGTCAATAATGACGAATCCGCCAAAGAGGCTGGCAGCAACATTATCGTAGTGGGGGGAGCTAGCAGCAAAAGCTTCACCCAATCCCGATAGATACAGGAGCTCATCATCGCTCATATTTAATTTAAAGAGTTTGGATAGTGCAAAAGCTGTGGCAGCTGAGGTTGCCCCTGAGCTCCCCAAACCTAAAGCTGGAGGTACACCCTTAATAATCTTAATGTATAGATCTACATCCCTTATACTGTACCTCTCTATGAAGCCCTTTGCCACAGCGTAAGCAACATTATGTTCGCCAGATGGGACATTGAAACCCTCAGAACTTACAGATATTTTTCCATTACCTGGGGCAAGGGAAACCTCTACAGTATCCTGGAACGCAGAAATAGCCATAGCCAGAATATCAAACCCGGGACCCAGGTTCGCTATGGAGCCAGGTGCCTTGACAACAACATTTTTAGCCGCATCATCCCACCCTTCAGCTATATTGTTTGGCGCATTATCTTCACCTCTAGCTGCTTAGAGTTATTTAAATATAAGCTAAGTGCAGTGTTTAAAAGTTTTTCCTTTTTGGAATGTTTAGACCCAGGTTCTGAGTACAATCATGGTATATGTGCTTACCACTCCTGGTATCGATCTTATTTCATCTATAAACCTATTAATCATCTCAACACCACTTGCTCTAACTACCACGATAATATCGTACTCTCCCGTAACCTCATATACGTAGTCAACACCCGCAATCTTCATGATATTTCTGGAGATTTCTGGTACAGGTACGGGAGGCTGGGACTTGACGAGAATGACAGCCTTTACCTCATTTCCAAGGTCATACTCCACAGTCATCTTCTTTATTACTCCAGTTTTGATTAACTTGGATATCCGTTTTCTAACTGCAGATTCGCTTATACCAAGTTCTTTTGCAAGTCTAGAATAAGGGGTTCTAGCATTTTCTTTGAGAAGCTTTAACAACCTTATATCAATATCGTCAAGTGTAGGCAATCTCTCACCCTTTAACAATGCTGGTGCCTCCACCTCTTAGTGCATTTGTTATAGGGCTACTGATATTGCCGGAGGCTATTACTATCCTCCCTACGCCGTTTTCTAGAGCTTTTTCAGCCATCAGTACTTTCCTATTCATTCCAGGACCAATCCTCTTTACAATTTCGCTAATTTCGCTTGTTCTAATCTCTCTGACAATGTTATTATCAATTATAACTCCATCAACGTCCGTCAATATCACCAGGCTCTCAACCTTGAGTGCTGATGCAATGGCATATGCAGCCTGGTCGCCATCTACATTTAGTAGCACCCCCTCATCATCCACTGCTATAGGTGCGATAATGACTACGTACTTTTTCTCCAGTAGTATATTGATTAGTTCAGTGTTGACACTAATTATTCTGCCAGTATATCCACCATCTATAACCCTCTTTCTACCCCTCTCATCTACTACTACAATACGCTTCTTTCTCTCGGCCAATAGCGTAGGGCCATCAGCTCCTGTTATACCTACAGCTCTACATCCAAGAGACTTGAATTTTGATACTATTGACTTATTGATTCTGCCGGCCATGACCATTACATAAACCTCGAGCTCCCTTTCATCAGTATACCTACTTCTTATACCCTCAGGAGATATAACGAATTTGGGTTCTACTCCAAGCTTTTTACAAAACTCGCTAACGATATCTCCACCACCGTGGACTAGAACCACATTTCTATCCTTTGATAAATTAACAGCATCCTCTACAATGCTATCAATATTGTTATTCAGCACTCGACCACCAACTTTAACAATTATGGTCATACTTCCTCACACCCTACACAGGCTTCGGAGGTACCACCATAAGTCCCGCCATCTCTTCAAAACCCTTTACAATGTTAAAAGCCTGAATAGCCTGACCTGCAGCACCCTTCATCAAATTATCTATTGCGGCAAATGATGTAATTCTATTCAGCCTCTTTTCAACAGCAAAACCTATATCTGCAAAATTGCTTCCGATTACGTATTTTGGATCTGGGTAGCCCGGCGGCAATCTATACACTATCCTTATGAAGGGCTCACCTTTATACGCATTTACGTAGTGCTTTAGAAGCTCAGCATCATCTAAGCTGTTGATGAGCCAGGCATGTGAGGAAGCTAGAGCACCTCTTATACTCCCAACGGCGTGTGGAACCATAGATACCTTAATTTCATGGCCAGCTACTATACTCAGCTCCTGCTCGACTTCAGCAGCATGTCTGTGGCCTTCAGCATCATATGGTCTTATGCAGCCCTCTCTCTCAGGGTGATGATCAGAGATAGAGGGTTTTGAACCAGCTTCACTGCTTCCAACCTTTACATCCACCACTATTCTATCCATGTGAATAAGTCTATTCCTAACGAGAGGTATTAGTGAAAGTATGGCCGCAGTTGCATTACAACCAGGCGAAGCTACAAGTTTAGCACCCCTTAGTTCAGCTCTATGAAGTTCAGGCATTCCATATACAGCCTTTTTAATCAGATCCTGGTACGGATGTTCATAACCATACCAAGCCTTGTATGCTTCAGGGTTTTTTAACCTAAAGTCAGCACTCAGATCAATAATAGTTAATCCAGCTTCATACAGTTTTGGAGTGTAGTTCAACGACACACCGTGTGGAAGCGATAAGAATACGGTCTCGCATTTCTTTAAAATGAGATCTATGCTAAATTCGGAAAATTTAAGGTTTCTATACATGCCTCGTAGATTGAAGTGGACATAGTGAATAGGCTTGCCTATGTACTCTCTAGATGTTGCTGCAACCACCTCTGCATGTGGGTGTGTGGCCAGGAGTCTAAGCAGCTCACCTCCTGTGTATCCTGATGCACCCGCTATACACACACCTATTTTACTCATTAATATTTCCACCTATTTGTCTACCGTAGTTTTAACAATAGGTGCAAACTTAACTAATGCTCCGTATATTCTTTGGTGCGGCCTTAAATGTGCTCTATCTATACTCAGTACGAAATTTGAACTAGAACGCTACAACAATCCGCACATATCATTTACAGTATTATATATATCCCCAGTATACACTCCATACTATTGTCAAATACAAACCTTTGACCATTTTGGTGGGCTGTAGATGGTATCAGTTAAATGTCCTGTCTGTGGTGGAGATGTGCAACTGCCAGAAGACGTTGTAGCAGGAGAGATCATTGAGCACGACTGTGGAATGACCCTTGAGGTTGTAGTGGATAACAATACAGTGAAGCTAAGACCATTTGAAGGAGTTGGTGAGGACTGGGGAGAATAGAGAGGTGGGGTTTATTGCCAGAGTTGGCATAGCGTACGAGGTTCTAAGGTGGGAGGAGAAAGCACTAGCTGACGCCGCAAAGGATCTCAACCTTAGTGTTGACCTCCTCCATATACACTCGCTGCAACTTCTAATAGGACGCAATGGATTACACGAACTATCGGGTATAGATGATGAAATAGTACTGCAGAGGGCTATAAGTCATACGACTGCACTAAATGTTACTCTAGCCCTTGAGTCATTGGGTATAAGAGTTATCAACACGTCAAACGCTACGGCAACCGCTATGAACAAGCTTTGGACAGCGTCAATACTAGCGAGAGCTGGTATAAAGATTCCTAGAACTATCATAGCTTTTAGTGAGGAATCCTGCTATAAATCAGCGCAGCTCTTAGGATACCCTGTTGTGGTGAAACCAATTGATGGCAGTTGGGGTAGGTTGATAGCCATGGCTAGAGATGATGAGGAGCTCAGAGCGATACTTGAGCACAGAACCTATATGCCCAACCCCACAATGAAGGTCCACATGCTACAGGAGTTTGTAAAGAAGCCAGGGAGGGATATAAGGATTTTCGTGGTTGGTGATGAAACGCCTGCAGCAATATATAGAGTTAGTGGCCACTGGATAACAAATACAGCTAGAGGTGGGAAGGCAGTGGCTGCAAGAATAGATGCTGAGCTCAGTGAGCTGGCGTTGAAGTCCGCTAAATTGATTGGAATTGAGGTAGCAGGTATTGACGTATTTGAGGATCCCGAAAGGGGATATATAGTGAATGAAATCAATGCCATACCTGAATTTAAGAACACTGTAGCTGCAACAGGGATTCAGCTTCATACCAAGATAGTGGAGTACATAAGAAATCAGGTGAGGAAATAATTGTTGAAGTATCTCACTTTCTATGAGGATAGAGGTATTGAGGTGTGGCATGCAGAGGGGCAGTATGTATGGGATTCAAATGGTAGGAAGTATCTCGATATGCATACTGGCCACGGTGTAGCATTTCTAGGTCACAGGCACCCGCATATTGTTGGCTCTATTATCGAACAGATGAAGAGTATAGCAGTCTTATCAACAGCATTTAGAAGTAGAGTAAGGGATGAGATGCTAGACACCGTTTCTAAGATTGTACCAAGCAAATTCGAATACATGTATCTGCTGAATAGTGGGAGTGAAGCAGTAGAGTTTTCGCTCAAGATTGCTAGGAAAGCTACGAACAGAAAGAAGATCATTTACTTTACGAACTCCTTCCACGGGAGGACATTCGGTGCTCTATCTGTAACGTCTAATCCTAGATATAGAAAAGGGTTCGAGCCGCTGCTTCCAGAAACATATCAGTTGAAATATAACGATGTGTCAGAGGTGGATGAGGCTGTGGACGAGAATACGGCAGCTGTTGTAGTTGAGCTCATACAAGGTGAGGGTGGGATTAATATAGCTACAAGAAATTTTGTATCAGCACTTAGGAGAAGGACTGTTGAAACTGGAGCATTACTAGTGGTGGATGAAATCCAAACCGGTTTTGGAAGAACAGGTACGACTTGGCTCTTCGAACAATACGGTGTCACACCAGATATTCTACTAGCTGGAAAGTCAATTGGAGGAGGCTTTCCAGTAAGCGCTGTATTTATACCGGGTGACACCGCATCTAAGCTTGAGCATGGATGCCACGGCTCGACGTATGGTGGAAATCCGCTTGCGTGTGCTGCTGTTAAAGCGTCTACAGAAGTCCTAATAAGTGAGAGTGTGCCGCAGCAGGCAAGTACAAAAGGATCTAAATTGATTGAAAAGCTTAGGAGCGCTGTGATGGGGTATAGGATTGTCAGGGAGGTCAGGGGAGTTGGGCTTATGATAGGAATAGAACTTAGGATAGAACCTACTAAGATAATAAGGTGCCTTCAGGATGGAGGTCTTCTAGCACTAAAAGCAGGCATAACCGTTCTACGACTTCTACCTCCATACACCATCAACGACAGTGATATTGAGTTTACAGTGAGAAGAGTTGAAGAATGCCTCTCTGAACAGTTTAGCAGCTGATATGCTTACTGAACTACTTAAAGCGTACAGCCCTACAGGTGGGGAATATAGGGCTGTAGCACTGCTTAGGGATTACGCGAGGGACCTCGGTTACGAAGATGTACATGTGGATGAAGTTGGAAACCTTATAGCCAGCTACGGAGATGGTGATATCTCCGTAGCCTTTATCGGTCACATAGATACAGTTCCAGGAGAGCTGCCAGTCCTGTTTGATGGTGTAAAAATAGCTGGAAGGGGGGCAGTAGATGCAAAGGGTCCCTTAACAGCATTATTTATAGGAGTGTCCCAAGCAAGGGCATATGTAGGTAGGGGAGTCAAGGTATACTCAATAGCCGTCGTTGGTGAAGAGGGGGATAGTAGAGGAGCAAGGCACCTTGTCAGCAGGGGATTTAAGGTTGACGGGTCTATTATTGGAGAGCCTACCAATAATACGGGCATTGCAGTTGGGTATAGAGGGAGCATCAAATTGATGATCCAGTGTAGTAGTAGTGGCGGCCACACCTCTTCTCCAATGCTAGAAAGCTCGGCATGTGTATCACTCCTAAAGATTTGGACAATTATTAGTGGAAAGATGCATGGATTCAAATATAATGAAAACTCATCAGCACTTCTATACATTAACTGTGGAGATCGTGGAAGGTACAACATATATCCTAGACACGGTGAGATGATAGTAGATATTAGGGTCTCTGTGAACGAATCGTTAGAATCCGTTATGAAGCTAGTTGATGACATGGTAGGTAGAGGTGATTTATGTACACACACTGTCCTAGACTATACTCCGCCAGTTAGAGTTTCTCCAAACAATCCTGTTGTAAGAGCCTTAACAAGAGCAATATTAAAGCAGAATGAGAAGCCTAGAATACTCTACAAGCTTGGCACAAGCGATATGAATTTGCTATATCCTCACGTAGCACATAGTATGGCGGCCTACGGACCGGGTAGGTCAGAGCTTTCACACAGTGATAAAGAGGAGATGAACATTGATGAGCTTATCCACGGAATCAACGTGTACAGAGATGCGACTGTAGAGCTTAGCAGCATCCTTCTAAATAGGGGGAGGGCTAGACAGCACCAAGATACAAACCTATCAAATCTTCATGCTTTAGGAGCTCCCTAGGTTCACCACCAAATTTTATCTCGCCACTCACCAGCAGGTACACCCTATCAGCAATTTCAAGAGCCCTATGAGCGTATTGCTCCACTAGCAGTATTGTTAAACCGAGTTTCTCCTTCAGTTCAACTACCTTTTCAAGAACTTTCTTAACCATAATTGGAGCAAGATCTGTCGTAACTTCATCAAGTAGTACAACAGTAGGGCTTTTCATCATTGCTATCGCTATCGCTAGCATCCTTCTTTCACCACCGCTTAGAGTGCCAGCACGTCTGCCTAGAAATTCTTTGAGTCTCGGAAATAGTTCCAAGACCTCATTTTTCTTTTCTACATAATCACCTTTGTTCAGCTCGTGTGCAGCAAGTCTGAGGTTTTCCTCAACAGTTAAATCAGCAAATATATTGTTTGTCTGGGTAACATAGCCCACACCTCTCTTGGCTATTTTGTGAGGCTTTAGACCAGTAATATCACTACCATTTAGTAGAATTCTACCTTTAAATATGTCAGCAATACCGAATATACTGTTCAGGAGGGTTGTCTTACCCGCTCCATTAGGACCTATAATGGCTGTTATTTTGCTCCTCTCAGCTACCATGTTTATATTAAATAGAACATTTATCTTTCCGTAACCGGCGTACAGATTCTCTATTTGGATATGGGTCAGAGTCTACTCACCCTAGATATACCTCGGCAACCCTTGGATTCTTTATAACGTCGTTTGGATTGCCTTCAGCTATAACTCTACCTCTATCCATGACGTATACATAGTCAGCGTACTTCAATGCTATATCAACTCTATGCTCTATTACTAGGAGTGACACTCCTATCCCTTCCTTTATGGTTCTCAAATTTTCAAAAATCTTATTTGCGTACGATACATCGGTGCCACCTATAGGTTCGTCAAGTGCCAAGAGTTTTGCACCTGCAGCTAAGGCCCTCGCAACCTCTAGCATCTTAAGCTGGCCTGCTCCAAGCTTATATGTTTCCCAATCCCAGTACCGCTCCAGTCCAACGACCTTAAGTATTCTAAAGGTTTTCTCAATATTTTCGCATTCTTCCTTAAGCCATAGTTTCTTAAACAGAGATCTAAGTGGAGATTCACCACCACTTTTCATGGCAACAAGCACATTTTCGAGAACTGTAAGTGTTCTAAATGGCTGTGGTATTTGAAAGGATCTCACAAATCCGTAGCTGTAGATCCTATATGGTGGGAGTCCTGTGATATCGATTCCGTTAAATTCT
The DNA here is from genome assembly GCA_025058535.1 of Ignisphaera sp. Taxonomy (GTDB): domain Archaea; phylum Thermoproteota; class Thermoprotei_A; order Sulfolobales; family Ignisphaeraceae; genus Ignisphaera. The sequence continues at coordinate 18,099 of JANXEL010000042.1, forward strand.
ACTCTTCCATAGTCAGGTTTTAACACACCTGTACACACATTAACTAACGTTGTCTTACCTGCTCCATTAGGACCTATGAGCAGTGTTATGGTATTTTGTGGAACTGCTAGAGAAACATTGTCTAAGGCAGTAAGACCACCAAATCTCTTTGTAATACCCTTCGTGACTAGTATTGGTGCCGACACCAACGAATGTTCACCTACTTGTTCACTATCTGTGTTCAAATGGTGAATTAAGAAGATTTAAAAATTTAAAAAGTTTTATGCTTCATGAAGGGAAATAAGATTTTAAAAATTGTATGGAGTTGTACAGCGAATAAGTGTTTTTGGGTTGGTATATCGAAATTCATCAGTAGATTACTAACTTACCCCCTATATAGCCCCCTATGTCTTTCCACAGATACTTTCCACCCTCCTCAACTACAGCTGCTATTACGTAGTCGGTTGATGCTCTATCACCATTCTCGTCCAGGGTGATGTAGCCAGAGACGCCGATAAAGTTGTTTAGAATTGGTATAATGTTGAATCTTATAGCTTCACCATCGTACGAACCGACATTGTTTATAGTTAATGCTACAGCCCACACTATATCATATGTAAAGTAGGCGTATGGTATTGGATCAACACCACCTATCCTATTCATAAGACGCCTTCTGAATGATTCCTTTATCGGTGACTCTCCAGTTGCTGTCATTGTGTTCCAGAATTCTATTCTAGCCGTAAATTCAGCAAGTCTAGGATCTTCAACAAGTTTACCTGAACCGTATGTTCCGTCAGAACCCTGCCATTTAACTTGTGATAGCTCTGGATAGTTAACAGCCTCTGTGAATATACTTGCAATTTCTTCAAAGCTTATAGCCAAAATACCGACCTTCTCTCTCCCGTATCTGGCTATATAATCCCTCGTAATACTGGCTAACCTTGAAACCTCGACAGAGAACTCCTTTGCCTCTGGAGCATACCTAATACCATCGTCAAAACCACAAGGCTCTCCACTAGCTCTACAGATCTTTACAAATTCAGCCTTGGTATAGTTGAGAAGTCCATCACCCCATGTATCGCCTCTCCATATTGGTATAACATACCTCACCCCTCTTTCCCACAGAATATGAGCTATTGCAACACCCTGGTACTTATCAGGTGCCGTAAATCTAAGGACAAAATCATTGGGGAGAGCGAGTTCCATAGATGTAGAGCTTTGTGATATTATTACTACTTTACGTTCATTTGCATAGTCTCTGATGGCCTTTACCTCACTACTTGCCATTGGTCCTACAACAACTTTTACCCCACGTCCGATAAGAGTCATAAATTTGTCTACAGCCAGTTTTGGATCCACAGCAGTATCTTCAACAAATGGTTTAAGCCTCCACGGTTTACCCATAGCAGCAAGCCATGAGTTGACATCCTCTACAGCCATCATAAATGCCTCCTGGCACATCTTACCATATGTTGCTAAGGCACCAGTTAGAGGGAGTAGAGCACCTATTGGCACATCACCTGAAAGACCGACGGCTGTAGGAGCTGTAGTAGTGACGGTTTGGGTTATTGTTACCGTAGCTGCGGGGGCAGTAGGTCTTGGTACTGCATAGCCAGCCACTACTCCTATTAGGAGGGCTATTACAATGAGTATTATTGTTATAGAGATCTTCACTAATGCATCACCCCATATTTAATAAGGTATAAATATAGTTGAGCGGTATAAATATTTATTTGACACTCTGTAAAGTATCAATGGATATCAATGTGGTAATATTTTTAATAAAGTATTTAAACCAACCCTAAAAATTCACCTAATCTGAGAAGATAAGAACTAAGGATGCTATAAGTGATCACTATAGGTGCTGGATAGCATGCTGGCAATACTGTTTAGCTCTATAACGTATGCAGCAATACTAGGTATAGGATGTGCATCCATAACACTCCTCTATGCATCTACAAGAACATTCAACTTTGCTCACGCATCAATGATTAGCTGGGGATTCTACATAGTTTTTGTACTATATAAATTCTTCGGGTACATACCATACTTATATGTACCCATAGCCGCATTGATCGCAGCTGCATTTGGTATCCTCATATACTATTTTGTAATAAGGAGGCTGTTGGATGTGGGTGCTTCTGAGATAACCCTTATGATGGTCACCCTAGGTGTGGATTTGATACTGTTTGCAGTTCTCAATATGTTTGTTGATATTCTGAAGAGAGGTTTTGGAATTGATGCTACTAAGATAAATATTGTGTTGACAGACCCAATTGTAGTGAGAATTTGGGGCACACCTATAAAGTACATCCATATAATTTCAATAGTCAGTGCTATAGTTATAGTAGTAGTGCTACACCTGTTCCTAACTAGAACCAACCTAGGCATAGCCATGAGGGCCTCCATAGAGAATCCAACTCTCGCCTCAATTCTTGGAATAGATGTTAATACGGTATACCTCTTTTCGTGGTTTATAGGAGGACTGCTCGCAGGGTTATCAGGAGGACTTCTGGTGCTATTTATGGAGGGTACTACAACCGTAGGTTTTGATATTGTCGTGTTCTACTTTGCAGGATCTATAGTCGGAGGGCTCTACAGTATATACGGTGGTCTGCTAGGTGGCGTTCTTGTTGGTTTTAGTGAAAGATTTTTAACATTTCTACTATCTTATTGGATCCCGGATATTATTGCATACAGATTCGCTATACCTATGGTAATGTTAGTTGCAACACTCCTGATATATCCTAAAGGATTAGCAGGTCTGGTGAAGAGGGTATGAGTTTAGAGTATCTAGCTATAAACTTTGGAATTGGGGCAATTCTAGCATTAAGTCTAAATATAGAGGTTGGGTTTACTGGCATACCGCAGTTCGGTAGGGTTATGGCTGCTCTAGTTGGTGCCCTTGCAGCAGGTGGATTAATGAGTAGAATTGCGGCAGCAATATTCGGGCTTCCCTGGGGGGCAGAGTATGCTGAGAATAGTGCAAGATATGCTACGGTTATCAATTCTGCCTTAGCGGTCAATCCATTAACAGCAGTAGCACTGCTGCTAGTGACACTAATCCTGGCCATAGTTCTAGGTGCTATAGTAGGGTATGCAACGGCATTTCCTGCTTTGAGACTTCGAGAAGCCTATCTAGGTATAACGCTACTCTCATTTGGCGAAATACTGAGGAGCATACTCTACAACTATACACCTCTAATTGGTGGTACAAAGGGTCTCAGCATACCAGATGTTTTTAGATTCCTACATGGCTTCAGATCACAGTCGGCTATAATATTCATACTATTTGTGGTTATACTAATGCTAGCCATTGCTGAGAGGATTAATAGATCTCCGCTTGGAAGGGTCATGAAAGCCGTAAGGGATTCCGAGCTTGCTGCAGAAGTTTATGGAAAGGATATAGGGAATATAAGAGCGTATGCATTGATAATTGGTTCAGCAATGGCTTCCGTGGCTGGAGCACTCTACGCACTCTTTACACAGACTATCTATGCATACCAGTTTTCACGTTATGAGTTTACTTTCCTACCATGGGCGTACATAATGCTTGGCGGTGTAGGTAATAATATTGGGGTTGTTCTAGGAACACTACTCTTTTCATCTGCTAGAATGATTATAGTAATCTATAAGTATGAAATATCAGCAGTAATACCTGTGGATCCTGTTTGGCTCGAGTACCTTCTAACCGGTGTGGTATTGGTTCTGGTTACAAAGTTTAGACCGAAAGGACTCCTACCTGAGAGACCGGCGTTTACATTATCTAGGAGAGCTATTGAGAGTATTAGTAGGAAGGCTGGGAGTAGCGGGTGACCCTATCTTCAACTTGTAGGGCTCTCTTTGCAGCATCTATATATCTCATCAAGACGTTGAACGCTCGTTGGACGTCATCCTTGGATACAATAATAATCGTATCTGTATAGCACGACTCTATGTGTATTATGTTTATTGAGTTTTGCGCAAGTATGTTTGACACATACGCTATCACACCCGGGGTGTACATTATGGCTTCAGGGCTCACAACAACTATAGCGGCCTGATCCCTCTGAACATATATAACATCATTGCTATCTACACTCTTAAGAAATTCTTCGGTGGTATCATTATCCAATACTACGGTTGCAGTTGTGATGCTCTGCATGACGGCTATAAATCTTGATTTCATAGCAAGCTTAACAAGTAGAGGCATAGATGCGTGGAAGGCTCTACTTCTTATGGTTGTGATTGATATTCCCATTCTTAGCTCGACCGACGATTTTGCCAATATAGCTAGAACTTCCTTGCTGTATGTGCGCCTCTCATCCATAAGCTTATACGCATATCTTATTAAGGCCATCTTTATCGACTCTATAGGAACATCACGGCCGACAACTTGCGATACCAACGGCTTTAGCTTCCTGGCAAGTCTAGTAAAATTGACTATTTCTCTACTTATACACTGCTGAAGGATTGGATCGCCTGAGACAACCTCGTACACTGTCTGCGATATGGAAGACATAGTTGCATCTGTAACAATAATCATGCTAGCCAGTAATATATGTATCGGTAGCTGGAAAAAGGTGTTATCTGTATATACACTCTATATAATGTATGCAGGTGTAGACTGTGAAAGTAGTACTGGCATATTCAGGAGGTTTGGATACATCAACAATACTAGTGCTTCTAAAGAAGAAATACAATGCTGATGTGATAACGGTAACAGTAGATGTTGGTCAGGAAGATGAGCTTAGAGATGTTGAGGAGAGAGCCTATCAACTTGGAGCATCAAAACACTACACGGTAGACACTAAGGATGTTTTTGTTGAGGAGTACATTTACAGTGCTATAAAGGCAAACGCGTTATATGAGGGCAAGTATCCTCTCGGAACAGCATTGGCGAGACCGTTGATAGCTAAGAAGGTAGCTGAGATCGCTATTGCTGAAGGTGCGGATGCTGTTGCACACGGCTGTACGGGTAAGGGTAACGATCAGATAAGATTTGATGTGACATTAAAGGCGTATCTAAAGCCCGATATAAAGATAATCGCACCTGTTAGGGAGTTGAAGCTGACAAGAAGTGAAAACATTAAAATACTAACAGAGTATGGATTCAAAGTGCCTGAAAGCCATAAGAAGTATAGTATCGATGAGAATATCTGGAGCAGAAGTATAGAGGGTGGTGAACTAGATGATCCATATAGAGAGCCGTCTGAAGAAGTATTTTCATGGACAGTATCGCCTGAGAAGGCTCCTGATAAACCATTGTATCTAGATATAGAGTTTGAGAAGGGAGTTCCTACGAAGGTTAATGGAGTGAGGCTATACGGTGCTAAACTTATAAAGCTTCTCAATACTGATATAGGATCGCATGGATATGGTAGAATCGACCTTATAGAGAGTAGGGTTATTGGGCTGAAGAGTAGAGAGGTTTACGAAGCTCCAGCAGCACTAGCGTTGATAGAAGCCCATCAGGATCTAGAGAGAATGGTTTTAACACCTAGGGAGCTCAGGTTTAAGAGGCTGGTTGATGAGATGTGGTGTGACCTCGTGTACCAAGGACTGTGGATAGATCCAATGATGGAGCACCTTAATTCGGTCATTGATTCCATAAACAGATTCGTGAGTGGTACCGTGAGAATTAAGGTATACAAAGGCAGCCTCCGTATTGTTGGTAGGACGAGTCCCTACTCTCTATACTCCCAGGAACTTATAGACTATAATAGAGGCTGGTATCCATCGGATGCGGAGGCCAGAGGATTTATAACCGCCCACAGCTTCTACGCATTGACCGCTCATAAAGTTAGGGATAAGAATTGACGATCAGGTATCGCACATTCCTGGGAGACTCGAAAAATTTTATTGAGAATTACACTACGAGCCTCGAATTTGATAGAAAGCTAGCTAAGTATGCGGCCATGGTTATGCTGGCCCATGTAAAAGCTCTTGAAGGCGGTGGCTACATACCTAAAGACTATGTGCAGAGTATAGTAAACGAACTAGTAGATGTCATAAAAACAGATGGTGAAAAGATATACAAGTGGATTGAAGAGAGAAAGATGAGGTTCGAGGACATCTTTGAAGCAATAGAATCCTACCTCTATGACAGAGTAGATGGTGGTGCTGGGTACATAGCTTTAGGTAGAAGTAGAAATGATCATGTCGCTGCGGTGCTAAGACTATATGCGAGAGACGCCCTCCATATAATCCTCAGCAATTTAATAGATTTGAGAAAGGCTTTATTGGAGAAAGCATCCGAGTACAGAAACACTATATTTCCATTTTTTACACACCAACAGCTGGCGCAGTGTGGTAGTGCAGCGCTATACTTTCTGTCATATGAGCACACGCTATCTGTATCGTGGAGGCATCTAACACATTTGCATGATATGCTCTCTGAAAATCCTCTAGGTTCAGGTGCTGCAGCTGGTACCATGGTTCCTCTAGATATAGGGGTGCTCTCAAGATACCTATGCTTTAATCAGGAAGTGCTGCCTCCATACTATGCCACAGGTTCTCGACAGTTTCTCCTACTTATGACTTTCGGCATAGTGTCGATTTTGAGTGAATTAAGCAGAATGGCTGAGGATCTATTATTTATAAACAGTGTCATTCCATACGCTATCGAGTTTCCAGTTGAGCATATAGCAACGAGCAGCATCATGCCGCATAAAAGGAACCTAGTAACGCTGGAGATTGCAAGGGCTAAGATCTCTAATATCGTAGGACTACACAATTCAATGATATCAATATACAAATCCATACCCTACGGCTACAATTTGGATCTTCAGGAGATGAATAGAATATTTATGGATATAATCAACAGTGCCACCGCCACGATAGAGATATTCACTGATGTTATCCGGGGGATTAGGATAGATGAGAATAGGATTCTGAAGTACGTTGAGGATAAGCCATGTTGGAGCAGCGATGTTGTAGAGTATATTGCAATGAAAAAGAGTAGACCGGTTAGAGAGGTGTATTATCAGATCGCTAAACAGTTAAAGAACTGCAGTCAAAATGGTGAAGCTCTATCGAAAATTCTACTTGGTGTTGGTATTCAACCTAATAATATATGGAACCTCATAAGAAATAAACCAGTTGAGGTGTACATTAAGAAGATGATTGAAGGAGCATGGAGAGTGCTTGAAGAGGATAAGAAGCTGGTTAGAGACATTTTAGAGAGTATAGAGGGTTGTAGGGTAGAGCTTATAAGCGGGAGCAACAAAGTCTAGGTGAGGGTCTTTGGCATACATATCGTTACCGAAGCTAAAGTGCAAAACTGGATTAAGGGCGAGACTGCTACTCAGGGATGGTACAACCATAGAAGGCTGTGGATTCGGAGCACCGAGCACTAGAGTGGGCGAGGTTGTCTTCTCAACAGGGATGACAGGCTATACAGAGGCACTAACAGATCCGAGCTTTGCAGGTCAGATACTAGTTTGGACCCATCCAATGGTTGGATGCTACGGTGTTCCAGCAAAAGAACACGAGTACTGCGGTGTACCGCTAGATTACGAATCTGATAGAATACAGGTTGAAGGTTTTATAGTATCCGAACTACCACCTCCCAACCACTATCTCTCAACTGGAGATCTGGACGCGTGGCTAATGAAGTACGGAATCCCTGGTATGTATAGAGCTGATACCAGGTTCCTAGTTAAGAAGATAAGAGAGTATGGGGTTATGATGGGTGTACTAGCGGTATTTAGTGAGAAAGAGGAGATCTTATGGAGCGAACTTGAAAAGAGGCTAAAGATGAGCGAAAGCTATGATGCTAAGAACTTCTCATACCTAGTCTCTCCAAGGAGTGTGGTTGTACATGAACCCATCGGCAGAGCCATAGCTACAGTATCTGTGCTTGACTGTGGCATAAAATACGGTATAGTGAGATGGTTATTGAGACAGGGGTTTAAGGTGGTTAGATACCCATGCTGGACAGATTCAAAGACCCTAATCGATAGTGGTGATGGGGTTGTGCTAAGCAATGGACCGGGCAATCCAGAGGTGCTGAAAGAGCAAATAAAAATTGTAAGAGAAGTGGTAGAGTCGGGTAGGCCGGTCCTAGGTATCTGCCTCGGAATGCAACTAATTTCTCTGGCGCTAGGTTCCAGCGTATACAAGCTGAGATACGGTCACAGAGGACCGAACAAAGGTGTTATAGACGTAATCACTAAGAGAAGCTATATAACGACACAAAACCACGGATATGCTGTAGATGAGAGTGGATTAGAGGCTTCAGGCCTAGTACCGTGGTTCAAAAATATTGATGATGGTAGCTTAGAAGGCGTAATGCACAAGGAGTTACCAGTGATAGCAACACAGTTTCACCCAGAGGGGGGTCCAGGACCTCACGATACCACGTGGATCTTTAATAGATTCAGGATGATGGTGAAGAATGGTAGAGAGTATTAGGAAGGTTTTGGTCGTAGGCTCAGGAGCTATAAAGATTGCTGAAGCAGCGGAATTTGATTACAGTGGCAGCCAAGCTCTAAAGGCACTTAAAGAGGAGGGTATGGAGACCATCCTCATAAATCCAAATATTGCTACTATACAGACGGGGCACAGATTTGCTGATAAGGTCTATCTAGCACCGATAAAGCCAGAGTTTATTACCAAGATTATTGACACGGAGCGTCCAGATGGTATAATGATCGGTTTCGGTGGACAAACGGCACTAAGTATGGGCGTAAGACTATACGATACTGGTGTATTATCAAAGTACGGGGTTAGGGTTCTGGGCACACCTATAGAGGGGGTCAGAAGAGCACTATCAAGAGAGCTATTCAGAAAAGTTATGGTTGAACATGAAATACCCATCCCTCCTAGTGCAGCAGCTAGGAGCATTGATGAAGCTAAAGATACAGCCACCAAGTTGGGATACCCAGTTATGGTCAGAGTAAGCTTTAATTTGGGGGGTGCTGGAAGCTTTGTTGCTTGGAGTGAGAAAGATCTTTTAAGGCGACTTAGAGCAGCATTCGCCCAGTCTGAAATTGGTGAAGTACTCATTGAGAAGTACCTACATCATTGGAAGGAAATAGAGTTCGAAGTTGTAAGGGATGCCTATGATAATGTTGCTGCTATAGCATGCTTAGAGAATCTAGATCCAATGGGTGTGCACACAGGGGAATCTATAGTTATTGCACCATGCCAGACCCTCACCGACTATGAATATCAGCTAAATAGAAATCTATCCATAGCTGTTGAAAGAGCTATAATGCTTATTGGAGAAGGTAACGTACAGCTTGCTCAAAACCCCTGGGATAGTGATGAGATATATGTTATAGAGACTAATCCAAGGATGTCGAGGAGCAGTGCATTAGCTAGTAAGGCTACAGGCTACCCACTTGCGTACATAGCAGCAAAACTAGCGCTGGGATACAGTCTTTATGAGATCATCAATAAGGTTACAGGGAGGACGTCTGCTTGTTTTGAACCAAGCCTAGACTACGTTGTTATAAAAATACCTAGGTGGGATCTAGATAAATTTGAGTATGTTGAAAAAAGCCTTGGTACTGAAATGAAAAGCGTTGGGGAAGTTATGGCAATCGGTAGAAGTTTCTTGGAGGCTCTGCAGAAAGCTATAAGAATGCTCGATATAGGTGAACCAGGTCTTGTTGGAGGACCCATATATGAGGACGACTCGATATCGCTTAACTACGTAATGGAGAAAATCAGCAGGAGAGAGCCCTACTGGCCCATATGGGTTGCAAAAGCATTCAAGCACAACGTGGATGTAGATAGAATACACCAGCTCACCGGTATAGATAATCACTTTCTTAAACAAATAAAGGAAGCAGTTGACTTCTATGAAAATCTGAGGAGAAGTTCTATAGAGAGCTTTGAATTACCAGTGATACTTAGTGAAGGTAAGAGACTTGGATTCAGCGACGAACAGCTTAGCAGGGTACTCAAAAGGAGCCCGGATGAAATAAGGAGTATTAGGATAGAGTACGGTATAAGGCCTGTGACAAAACAGATAGACACTCTTGCTGCTGAATGGCCTGCAAAAACCAACTACCTCTATCTCACATACAATGGCTGGGAGCACGATGTATCGTATACAAGTTCAAAACCAAAAATAGTAATACTTGGTGCCGGTGGATTTAGAATAGGTGTTAGCGTTGAATTTGATTGGAGTATAGTAATGTTTGCAGATGAAGCTAGGAAGCAGGGCTATGAGGTTGTGGTTATAAATTATAACCCTGAAACGGTGTCAACAGATTGGGATATGAATGAAAAACTCTATTTTGATGAGATTACGGTCGAGAGAGTGCTCGACGTATACGAGCTTGAAAGACCATTAGGTGCTGTAACTTTTCTAGGTGGTCAAATATCAAATAACATTGCATGGGAGCTTGAGAAGAGAGGAGTTGCTCTTCTTGGCACCTCTGGTGCTAGTGTACATAAAGCTGAAAATAGAGCCCTTTTCAGTGAGCTGCTCGATCGTTTAGGTATAAAGCAACCTCCATGGATAGCAGCATCTAGTGTGAATGAGGTTGTGAAATTTGCGGATGATGTAGGTTACCCAGTTCTAGTTAGGCCGAGCTATGTTCTTAGCGGCTCAGCTATGAAGATAGCATGGAATAAGAAGGAACTCATAGACTTTATTGCAAGGGCGGCTAAGGTATCACCAAAATATCCTGCAGTTGTGTCGAAGTTTATCGACGGTGCTATAGAGTTTGAGATTGATGCCGTTGGTGATGGTGACACAGTAGTAGGAGCTGCAATTGAGCATATCGAGCCTGCCGGAGTCCACAGTGGAGATGCTACGATGTCCCTACCGCCTAGGTACTTGCCGTGGGATGCCGTTTTAAAGGCTTCAAAGATCGCTATGGAGTTAAACAGTAATCTGAATGTAAAGGGTCCCTTCAACCTACAGCTTCTGTATAGGGATGGTGATGTGTATGTTATTGAGCTTAATCTTAGAGCAAGTAGATCCATGCCGTTTACGAGCAAGGTCACAGGCTACAACCTTATGAGGGCAGCTGTAGAGGTCTCTTTAAATGGCGATTTGACGAGCGTTGTTGAGAAGCATAGATTTAACCTGCTATCACCTAAGTGGTTTGGTGTTAAGTCACCCCAGTTTTCATGGACTAGATTAAGAGGTGCTTATCCATTTCTAGGGCCTGAGATGAGAAGCGTTGGTGAAGTTGCATGTCTAGGGAGGGTATATGAAGAAGCACTCATACTAAGCTGGTTATCTGTGGCAGGCAATAGGTTACCGGAAAGGAATAGAGAGAAGATACTAGTGTACACTCCCGAGCTGAAGAATGAATACATCGATACATTGTCGGAAGTAAGTAGAGTACTAAGTGATGCTGAGTATAGTGTTGTAACAATAGAAGGTATGGAGATTAGGGATGCCAAAATGATGACGCTAAAAGGTGTTGAAGATGAGATGGTGAGAGGAAGCATCGGACTCACAATAACTGTGGGCTACAATCCAGAGAGAGACTATAGAGTTAGAAGATTAGCAGTGGATCTGGGGATACCGATTGTGCTTAACCATAGACTAGGCCTCGAGCTCTCAAAAGCGCTGTTAACCATCAGAGAAAGGTACCATGACTTAAATGTGATAGAACTTAAGGAATTCTGGACCGATTTGGATAAAATCACATTAGTTATTTAGCGCGACGATTTTTAAATAAATTCGCACTATCTCGTTACACTACACTTGTCCACAGCACTTCATAAATATATCTCGGGGCTAAATTCTATAGTTGGTGGTATATCTATGAGCGGTACAAGTATTCATGTTGTTAACGTATCTAGAAGTAGCTATGCTGTCATAGAGCCTTTACCGATTAATAGAGTTAGAATTGAAGATGCATTCTGGAAGCCGAGACTGGAGAGATTAGTAAAAGTCACTCTGCCTCTACAGTTTGCTAAGATTGAGGAGACAGGTAGATTAGAGAATTTTAGAATAGCATCGAGAAAGGTGAAGGGAGTATATAAGGGTCTGTGGTTCAACGACTCTGATGTATATAAATGGATAGAAGCCTCAGCCTACGCCCTAGTGCATTTCCGAAGTGAGGAGCTGTGCAAACTCGTTACTACTGCAGTAAGAGAGATCATCTCCGCGCAGGAGCCAGATGGCTACATAAACACCTACATTACTGTAAATGGACTTAAAAGATGGGTGGATCTAGCATGGAGCCACGAACTGTACTGTGCAGGACACCTATTCCAAGCAGCGGTTGCAGTAAGGAGGAGTCTTGGAGATGACGATCTATATACAGCATCTTTAAAGTTTGCAGATCTGCTTAGGGATACGTTTGGTTGGGATGAAGGAAAACTAAAGGCGGCTGATGGTCATCCAGAGGTAGAGATGGCGCTTGTAGAACTCTATAGGGAAAGTAATAGAAAAGAGTATCTCGACCTTGCAGAATTTTTCATAGACATAAGAGGTAGAGGGTGTGTGGTGAAGGCATCAGCATCGAGGCAGTTCTTTACACTATCATCTGAGTATCTCATTGATCATAAGCCTATAAGGGAGCTGGATGATGTAGCTGGAGCCCATGCTGTAAGAGCTCTATACTATATGGGTGGAGCTGCTGATGTGTATATAGAAAATGGGGATAGAGAGCTATGGCATGCTCTAGAGAGGCTCTGGAGGAAAATTATTGATAGAAAGACCTATATCACTTACGGATTTGGCTCGAGGCATGATGGGGAAGCATTTGGCAAAGATTATGAACTTCCAAATGAGAGAGCCTATAGTGAAACATGTGCTGCTGTAGCTGGGGCCATGTGGGCATGGAGAATGTTTCTAGCGTCAGGAAATCCAGAGTATATGGAGGTTCTAGAATCTATTCTATACAATTCAGCATTGGCAGGCATTTCAATCGATGGTGCAAGGTATTTTTATGTAAATCCGCTTGCAGATTACTATGCAGAACACCAGAGGCAACCCTGGTTTGAATGTGCGTGTTGTCCACCTAATATTGCACGCCTCCTAGCCTACCTTCCAGGAATGATATACTCATTTTCGAGAGCTGATAGAGCCATTATGGTAAATATGTTTATTGGCAGTAGGGCCATATTTGAGGTGAATGGAAATAGGATTTTGATTTCCATAGACACCAGCTATCCATGGTATGGAAGGGTAGTTATCACCGTTGAGCCGGAAAGGGTTGATGAGGTGCCTATTATGATTAGACTACCCTCATGGATTGATGAACACGCTATTTCAGTTAATGGGAAGGAGTTAAAGGGAAGACCTGGGACATATATAAAGATTACTAAGAACTGGGATAATGGTGATAGGATATCTATAGAATTCAAAATGATGCCCAAACTAATACAGTCGCACCCCTATATTGAGGCTAACTACAGCAGGACAGCCATAAAGAGAGGGCCAATTGTTTACTGTGTAGAGGGTGTGGATAATAAGGAATTTGATGTAAGGGACTTAGTTATAGATCCACAAAAATCTAATCTGAATGAGGTTTTTAGGAAGGATATTCTAGGTGGGGTTATGACGATAGAAGGGGAGGGGTACATTGATGAATGCACGCTACGTAATTTTAAGCTATACTATGAGTACAGTGAGAGAGGAGCTCCAATGTTTAGGAGGGTCAGATTTGTAGCGATACCGTATTACGCCTGGAACAATAGAGGAGCATCACAAATGATTGTGTGGATGAGGTCCCACTCTAATAAGGTGATATTGGATTGAGGGAATATCCACACTATGCCTTAGCAGCAGTAGGAGCTGTGGTTATATTGAATGGTAGTATCATTCTGGTAAAGAGAGGGTATCCACCTGCGAAAGGCAGATGGTCGTTGCCGGGAGGTGTTGTTGAGGCAGGCGAAAGGATATTTGATGCGGCTAAAAGGGAATTGTATGAAGAGACAGGTATTACAGCTGAACCTCTGGGTGTAGTTTCTATAGTGAATGATGTTGTCAAGGATTCGGGAGGCAGCGTAAGATACCACTATCTCATACTTGATGTTCTATTTGATCCAAGTAGTGTTAAAGGTGCACTGAGACCGGGTGGAGATGCTATTGATGCAGCGTGGATTTCGTTAGAGGAGGCGCTTAATAGGGATGACGTATCAAGGATAACTAAAAATCTGATTGGTAGGTTAATTAAGAGTGGACCTCATATTCTTCAGATCGAGGAGATGGAGTTTCATTCACAATAGTTAAGTGGTGTGAGGCTGATTGAGCATAAAGGTTTTCACGGGTAGAGTATATACTCAATTTAAACCAATTAAGACAGTTGAATGTCTAATTGTATCATCTGGACGCGTTGTATACGCAGGTTCTATAGATGTATGTGAGTGCGTGTGTAGAAATACAGTGTGTGAGGAAATTGATATTCGTGGTGTAGCCCTTCCAGGTTTCGTAGATGCTCACATTCATATGGATGCACTTGGGGTTAATCTAAATACTATTGATCTAAGAGATGTAGGAAGTATAGATGATGTTAAAAAACTCCTTAAAATATACGGTAGGAAAACTATTGGTGGTTGGATCATTGGTCGTGGGTGGAGTCAAGAGAGATTTGCGGAGAAGAGACTTATAACAAGATGCGATATTGATGAAAGCATTACTGAATTGCCAGTGCTTTTGGTTAGAGTGTGTGGTCATCTCGGTACTGTTAATAGTAAAGCAATCGAGCTTCTAAAGCTTACTGAAGTATTCAGAAATAACCCTAACATGGATGCAGTAGATGGTATCGTCAAGGAGGAGGTCCTGGAATATGTATGGAGGAAAATAGATATTGATGTAGATACCTATAAAAGACTTTTAAATGATGCACAGAGACACCTCCTTAGATATGGGATTACATCTGTAGGGTTCCTCTCAGCCCCCGTGAACATTGTACCCATTCTGATTTCAATGAATCTAGAGGATACACTCAGGGTTAGAATCCATCTATATCTAGATGGTGTCTACGGCAGCATTTTAAAGTTAGCAGGATTTAGGAGAGGCTTCGGGGATGAGTTTCTAAGGTTTATGGGTATAAAGATTTTCATTGATGGTTCACTTGGAGCCAGAACGGCCCTACTCACCTCGCCTTACAGTGATGATCCTGATAACTATGGTGTTGAAAGGATGCCTGGTGATCTCTTGGCGCGGATCCTTAGTGAAGCTAGAGACAATGATATAGATGTGGCTCTACATGCTATAGGGGATAAAGCCCTCGACATTGCTCTGAGCTCTATATGGGAAACGCTATCGAATAATCATACTAGAATAGAACATGCATCCATCGTTAGGGATGATCAACTAGATAGATTGAGGGGGCTCCGTGTGGCTATACAGCCGTACTTCGTAATTTCAGATTTCTGGATTGTAGATAGGGTAGGTGCTGAGAGAGCACGGTATGTGTACAGAATCAGGAGCTTAGTAGATAGAGATATAGCAGTCGGATTTTCGACAGATGCTCCAGTAGAGGAGGTGGATCCTTGGAAGACCATATATGCAGCCGTCACAAGGGGTGCTTTTGATGGTATAGAGTTAGCAAGGTATACATATAGCGAATCAGTAGATGTGAGGGAAGCTCTACACCTCTACACTAAAGGCTCAAGTAGAGTACTATTGCGAACTGATATTGGATGTTTGGAACCTGGTTGCCTAGCCGATATCAACGTGGTTGATAGAGATCCTCTCGAATTAGATATCCAGGAGATAAAAAGGGTTAGAACCTTGAGAACTTTTGTAGGTGGTATGGAGTCTCTCTTTTAGTAAACATTTACTAACCTATGTATGAATATCGTGGTTGTGAGGTAGGTTGAGGTGAGTGGGGAACTATACGATGTTATTGTCATAGGAGGTGGAATAGCAGGTTCTTCCGCAGCCCTGTATACCGCGAGGCAGGGGCTTAAAACAGTGATTGTATCTATAGATGTGGGAGGGCAGTTAAAATACGCAAGCATTATTGAAAATTACCCTGGAATAGAATCCATAGAAGGGCTTGATCTAGCATTAAGAGTGCAGAAGCAAGCTGCATCATATGGTGCTGATATAATTATAGATGAGGTGGCGTCAATTGGTAAGAATGGAGGAATATTTGTTGTTAGGACGGTAAAGGGAGTAGTGCTGAAGTCGCTAAGCGTAATTGCAGCTTGTGGAAAGGCTCCTAGAAAGCTTGGAGTTGAAGGGGAGGAGAAGTTTGTTGGTAGAGGGCTTAGCTACTGTAGTTTATGTGATGGACCTCTCTATAGAGGTAGGAGAATTGCTTTGAATAGCTTTGGCGATATTGGT
>JANXEL010000058.1 GCA_025058535.1 Ignisphaera sp.
TCCCGTTAAGATAACTCTTCAGGAGACTGGTGTGAACACGGGTGTATTTAAGTGGACGGGCAGGCTATCAAATATCCCAGAAGTGCCTACAGATACCAAGGATCTAGCAAAGTTAATAGGTAGAAATATTCTGATAACATATTTAGATGCAGCTGATGCTAGGGGTGAGAGGGCTGTTGCACAGGCAGTTGCCACTATAGTGGCCTATGATCCTGAGCTGAGGCTGAGTCCTGAGGTGGCTGTAAACATAGGTGATGTGCTGACCATAACCGTTGTAGACAAGAATAGAGTTGGCACTGGTACTGTAAACGTCATGGTTAAGTCAACTGTGTATCCGATACCAGTAACCTACTCGGCTAGTGAGAAGATAGTTGATGGTAGGGGGACGGGAATCTTCGAAGCAAAGATAAGAGCTGTGGGCGTAGCTGAGTGGTATCCAGACTATCCAGAGCCATCCATACCTGTTAAGTTTGGAGATGTTATTGAGGTGATATATGTAGCTCCTGTCAACTCTAAAGGTGAGACCAATACCACTCTCACAAAGAGTGTCGCGGTTGGTATAAGGCCTGCAATACCCGGTGAGACTAGGAAGGTTGAAATTCTAAGTGAGTTGGGGGAGCCAGTAAGGCCTAGAGTTGGAGCGCTCTCCTTCATAACAGTTACCGTGGCGAATGTCGATGTAGTGGCCCACAACATGACAGTGTTGGTGGTGGTTAGAGATCCGAAGGGCGTTGCTGTAGCTCTGTACTTCGCGACACTATCCCTAGCTCCAGGAGCCTCACAGCCCACCGGATTTGGCTGGACACCTACAACCTTGGGCAGCCATACCATTGAGGTCTATGTTGTGCGGTCTCTAGCAGACAGAACACCTATGGCCAGGCCATACACAGTGTCAGTAGCAGTAGCATGAAGTACAAGTGGTGATTAGAGATGATGGGAACTCGTAGAACCTCAATACACACTCTAGCCATAGTGCTGCTAACACTAGTTGTTGTAGTAGCAGTGCACACTCAGGCCCAGGCTCTAACTGTGCGCACCGATAGACCCTCATACCTACCTGGGGATACTGTAGTAGCCAGCGGAACCGCACCAGCAAACTCCTGGGTCGGAGTATCCATAATGAACCCCGCGGGCAAGGAGATAGACTTTAAGCTGGTTCAGGCTGGAGCAGATGGCACCTATAGAGCAGAGTTCAAGCTACCTACTCAGCTACCCTATGGCGACTGGACAGCGGGTACCTATACCGTAAAAGCATGGCTGGGCACAGTAACAGCAACAACAACATTTACTCTAGCCCCAGGCGCTAGAATCTACGGTAGGGTTGTAGATACGAAGGGTAGCCCGGTGGCAGATGCAGAAATAGCTATCGTAGAGACAGGAGTCTCCACAAGAAGTAGAGTTGATGGGGTGTTCGAGCTACATACATTACCGGGTAATGCAACAATAAGGGTTGCAAAGACCGGCTATATAGCCGTTGAGAAGAGTGTAAGGTTAGCCCTAGGAGACAACGACATTGGGACTATAGCAATACAAGCTCTAGATGAAGTCGTGGCAACCCTAAGCAGCAAGGTGGCAACACTTGAAACAAGGGTTGCACAGCTGGAGAAGACTCTATCAGATATCCAGAAGACTCTGCAGGACATATCCACAGCTATAGGAAGGCTGGCGACAAAGGACGATGTGGTGGGTGCCAGAAATGATATACTGGCTGCACTAAGACCAATATCAACAGATCTAGCTGCTGTAAAGGGTGATGTAGCTGCAATTAAAAGCGATGTAGCTGCAGCTAAGTCAGATCTAGCCACTGTGAAGAGTGATGTAGCTGCTGTAAAGGGTGCTATGGCCACCAAGAGTGATGTGGAGGCTGTGAGGACTGCTGTAGCCGATCTAAACACAGCTCTGAAGAGTGTGAGCGATGCTGTTACTGCTGCTAGAGGTGATATAACCAAGGTTAGAACGGATGTGCTTGACGCTGTGGCCTCTGCAGTGAATGCTGCTAGAGACGCCTCGGCTAAGGCGGACGATGCAAAGAGGTCTGCAGACGCTGCAAAGAGCTCTGCAGACGCTGCAGTAAGTGGTATAAATGCTGTTAGAGGTGATGTAGCTAATATAAAAGCCACAGTGGCAGACACATCTGGAGCGGTATCCGGAGTGTACACACTAGTAGTAGTAGCACTAGTATTTGCAGTAATAGGTGCAGCAGCGTCCATATACATGCTACTGAGACTATCAAAAGCACTGGGCAAGTAACCTTAGTCCAGAAATACCCAAAAAATATTTTTAACCCCAAACATTTTTCCCTTTCCCTTCTCTACACGTAATTAAGTGAGATCCATACCTTACTATTCACATACTCTACCATTCAATTAGCTCCTCAGATTCGATGCACTATTGAGCTTCCCATCAACGAATCTGCAGAATTTCCCCAGTTCGAAAACCAGTTCTGTGCCACAAGAATTGGAAAGGCTTTAAGGTGTGCACCTCGCGTAGAAGTTGCAGAGCCTTCTATGTGTTTGTGTGTCTCTATTCTGTGCCACTCTTCAGATTTCTGTCTCGAATTTTTATTGTTGTTACACCTCCTTCCTCAACCACTTCGAGCCCTCCTCCAATTGCTACACCTTTAACTATGTCTGCTAGTATTGTGCTACCCGCACTGCTTCCCACTATCATAAATCTATCGTCTATGGGTATGAGCACTCTGTAGTGTGTTCCTAGGAACTCTACAACTCTGTAGACATCTGCTTTGAGTTCTCTTAAGGCTCTTCCAATTCTTGTGGCACTTCTAGCCACAGCTTCTCTATTGCTTTCTATGCTGCTTAGAAGCTCTGATGGGACTATAACCATGCCCAGCCTGGTTAGGTTTGCAATGTTTTTAATGTCCCTTATCGCTGCTGGTGCGTAGAGTCCTGAGTCCTCGAGCTCCTTAACGGCATCGATGAGGTTTTTTAGGTAGCTGTTTATCGTTGTCCCGTGTTTTGTGGAGAGCTCCTTTATTGTGTCCGCCGTGGTTCTATCTATTGTCAGTGTTTTTCTCCTGGATCTTTTTACGAGGGCCATCTGTAGCTCACCGTAATGGCTACAACCCCCTCCCTCTCATCCACGTTCTCCACCTCTGCACCCAGCGACTTCAGCAGCTCTACCGAGACCTCCCTAATGATCCTCATAACCTTCCGCCCCCCATTAGACTGCGATACAACTATCTTAAGCTTTGAAGAGTCCACAGCCATCACATCAACAACAGCATCTGGAAACCATAGGGATAGTAGGAGCTTTAGCTCCCTGGGATCCCCACCCCTCTTAATCGCACTCATCCTGGCAAACCATCTGCAGGAGTTCCTAAGCTCAGCAACAACATCATCTATGTGGCTATCATCGAGAGCATTAAGAAGCTTGTAGACAGCATTCCTCGGAAGCAGAATACCACTAATTCTGAGAAGATCTCTATAGGCATCGAGGGACTCTATAGCTGTGGAGAGCTCAGGGTCGTACTCAAGAATATCGAGAACTCGTGAGACTATGGATTCAAAGAGGTCCCTAGGGTTGATGCCAACCTTCATAGAAACTCTCAAGAGCCTATCGAAGAGATCCTCTGAGATGGGTACAAGCCTCTTACCCCCAGCCCTACCCCTTTCACTCATAAAACCCACAGAAGCTAGTGTATTGAGTTAAGTAAAAATACTTTACGCACTAACCGCTAATCCTATCCAGCACAAATATGTACATCGACCTGCTGCCACCATACCTGAGCTGTATCTCTATAGCGTGCACCGCTGGGTCTGTGTAGTCCAGATACACACTGTAGGACCTACCCTGGTAGAAGTAGCGGTAGATGTAGAAGCTAGCTGAAGAAGTGTTGTAAACAGACATGGCCCTTTTTACATAGACCTCGTAGATGGACCGCACCAATTGGGAAAGCGGTGTGAGGAAGTCCTTGGGAAGCCACCTGCCATAGCTGCTGAGATCAGCAGATGCAGCTATGGTTGATAGAGGTGTTGAGCCTCTGTACAGCTGATCTACTCTAGAGTAGCAGTATAGATTGTTCACACTATTGACAGTCACATTAACACCACCTGTAGAAACTGTGTAGTCTGCAACTATAGGAGACCTACCGATGTAGCCATCATCTCCCACAGTGCGGTCAACCACGGACTTTGGTGAGAATCTCAGCAGCCAACCATTATCACCAGAGTAGCTATGCCACGGATAGTCTACAGAGTCCCTAACAGCGTAGAGGAGGTAGCATGGTAGAGATGTGCATGAAGCTCTGGTTGAGATTGTCAGTAGATAGTCTCTGTGGATAAGCCTCTGCACAACAGCTACTCTAGGCACAGGCCACACGTAGGCAACAGCCCTATTGCTGGTATCCGTAGCTGTGCCTACCTCTGGAAAGCTGTAGTATATGTAGACATCTACAGTGAGGTCTGCTGAGCCAAGGCTGTAGTTAAAGCTTCTAGAGCCTAGGAGAGTGTAACCCGTGGTTGGTAGGGAGCTGTAGGGTAGTGAGCCAGAGCCCCAGATGGAGCCATCGGAGCCCACGATGCTGTAGACTATGCTCGAACCACTGAATCTAAATGTCACCGTAGCACCTATTGATGATACAGGGTAGTGAGAGGCAGAGCAATTGTATGTGTAGTAGCTCTCAAGAAGGGTAAACATATCCTGGTCGGATAGATACCTGGATAGCGCTACTGTGCATTTCGAGATTGACGCCGCCAGCAGCACACTGCCACCATCTACTGCAGCCTTCTGTTCAGCACTCTCTGCACAGAACATGTTCTGGAGGTAGGTGATGATGCACACTCTATCTACGGCTTTGCCGCCCTCCACCAGCTCACGGTACTTCGGAAGCGTGGTGAGGTCTATGCTCCCACCCGTAGTGTTAACTCTATCGATGTGGAGCTCCCCACCAGCTGTGTAGACTATGTATAGAGGTCTGCCGCTCCCCTTCATCGAGAGGCTGTGGCTATCCCTCCTGTACACAACCTTCAGCTCCTCCCTCAGTGCTGCTATCCTCTCAACAGATAGGTCAGCCTCCCTGCGGAGAGCCTCAATGATACTAGTGTAGAGCATGCCTAGAAGAACCATTGAGATGACAGCTATAACAGCTGCCATATACTCGCCTTGACCTCTCGAAAACCTCACTGCGCATCACCAGCATCAATGGGGTAGGAGTGCACAGCCCCATCAACACTAATGAGAGCTGCAACAGGTCTCGATGAGCTGCTTACAATGCATATAGATGGGTAGCCGGCCTCCATATACCTGTATCCACACGAAGCAACGCCTCCTGTAGTAGCTATAGAGATGTTACCGTAGACGCTCTCAAAGACTCTAATGCTGCAGAGCCATACAGATGTAAAGTTCCAGCACCTAACTA
The DNA here is from genome assembly GCA_025058535.1 of Ignisphaera sp. GTDB lineage: Archaea > Thermoproteota > Thermoprotei_A > Sulfolobales > Ignisphaeraceae > Ignisphaera. Next base: position 5,378 of record JANXEL010000058.1, read on the forward strand.
GCGCTGGCAGCCCTCTATATATCTGTGTATTCACCTGGTAGCCCGTATGCAGAAGTGTGTAAGCAGCAGCACCCAGTATAGAGGCTATGGAGGCCACTATAGCAATTGCGACAAGGCTTGAAACCGCTCTCTCTATACACACTTTTGGAGCCCGTATACTGTGGGGAGAATATAAAGTGTAGAGCAGGTGCACTGCAGAGAGAGCTGCAGGTCTGGGAAATGATTGAGGTTGATGTGGCTATCTTAGGATCCGGTGTATCTGCCATCAAGGCAGCATCTACAGCTAGAGCCCTTGGCAAGAGCTACATAGCGGTGGATCCAACCTACGGTAGAGGTGGCTATGTGCAGGTTGTAGGGAGGGTCCACAGATACCTGAGATCACCGCTATTCCTGCCGCAGAAACTCATTGATGCAATTAGGGCCACTGGCATTGAGGGTGATATTAGGTGCTACAGTGTTGAGAGGCACGTGGTGAAGGAGGGGGATGTAGTGATGAAGACCCTCGGGTACAGAGAAATTGAGGTACAGAGAAACTGGTTTACCGAGTGGCTAGGGCAGAAAGAGCTGTGCTACAGCAGCAGCATACTCCACTACATTGAATCCATACTCGGAGTCTCACTGCTGGGGAGGTCCATAGCCTCAGGTGTTAGAAGGGTGGATCTGGGTAGAGGTATTGTGGCGCTATCAAATGGTGTGCTGATAAGATTTAAGAAACTTGTGTACACATGGCCCCTCGATCTACTACCGAGGTACCTACACATTGAGAGAGGGCTGGAGAGGGTGGCGAATCTTATAGAGGGGCTGGATCTAGACCACATCTCTGCATACACACTATCCTGCATAGCTGCAGAAGCTTGGACGGGGAACGTCATAGAGCTCTACACACACGGTACAAGGGCATCCAGGTTCCACACCGCAGTGAAGATACCCATGGACCGCACCACGATAACTTATATCACAACAAGCTACAGCCCGTCATACCCACTCATACCAGGGGCTACAGAAAAGCTGTACTCGGAGGCCAGAAAACACAAACTTGTAGACACATCGAAAATCATAGAGTACAGCGTAGCTGAAACTTCGCATGCACTCA
>JANXEL010000090.1 GCA_025058535.1 Ignisphaera sp.
TTCAGAGGCAAATCACGGTCGCTGTAAACTTCTGAAAACCGTGGGGATTCCCCGGCTCTAGCACAGCTTCTGCATCTTACTGGAACACTTTGATATGGTTCTTGAGGATGTGAGCTGCGACATCGAACATGGTGGTCTAGAGCCAGGGAATAGAATTCTGGTACTCATAGCCGTTCACCCTATATCGAATCTGGTAGGTGAGGGACGCCTCTCAACAGTTATCCAGCATGGGGCGTACAAGTAGTGGACTGTGCATTGAGTGGTCTGGAAGGAGTGGCAGAATTACGGCTCTACACACTTGCTAGTCTGTTGAAACATTGAATCACCTCTTTTGCCTCTTGATACTGCATGCTCTATGTCGAGGATCACGTGCCTGTTATCATGCAATCCACTGCATATTCGTTCCCCTATAACCACCTACTCCTAAGGTTTTGGACCATATTGTAACGCTCTTTTACTATCTACGCGGCCAGCATTTTCAACACACCTCGCTTCACCTGGTAAGAAACTCTGATAATCTAATGCATCCCTCATAGCATTTCAAAGATTTAAAATCCTCTGAGACCCTTAGGGATTCTCCTTGCTATACACATGTGCTGAAAATCTTCTATAAAACATTTTGAGTGGAGATGCTCAACCTACTGCACACCCCCCACTTGATTAAGTAGGGGCGAGCCATCGTCTAGGTGTTTAGACCCTTGAAGAGTAGAAGGCCATGCTCAATTTGGAATAATTGAGCATTGGTTGACTCACCTCCACTACTTATACCCCAGTGTGCTGCAGTCCCTGAGAACACTTGATGCGACTGCGAAAGCATCGCTGCAACTTGGAGTATTCAGAAGGGATGCTGCAGATTCTGTGTATAATTCAACGTCTCTATCACTCAGTTGAGTAGCACAGTTGAAAATTCTCTAAATTAACAGAATAATGCTTGGCCTTTAGAGCCACACATACGGAATCCAAAACGGTCTACCTCAGAGACCCTCTATCCATACACTCGTTCAACCTACTGATGAGTGACCGTTGTACGTGTGGGGTTTCCACATTAGATAGAGGGGCCACAAATAGGGTGGTTATGATGATGGAGGCTACCGCTTCATCTCTATATAGCTGGTAGAGGAGCCTGTATGCTGCACAGGGAGACTCTACGAACAGTGTCAGCACCTCTTTTCCATAGATAGTGAGGCTGTAGAGATTCAGCACCTCTAGTAGCCCTGGAGCTTTCGTGGAGATGTGCCTTCTAATCGTATCTCTAATTAAATTTAGGCTCTTCTCCATTATGGGTGGTGCTGAAGCCATTCAGCTTCACCAGCTATAGATTGTATGCTGTGATGTATATTGTCATCATTGCTACTGTGAACACCATTGATCCTAGGAGGAGTAGTAGAGCTGTGATTGGTAGATTTACCGATATTGCAAGGGAGAGAATAGTTACAGCCATGTCTATAGCTGAGAGAGCTCTAAACATTCTTTTAGCCACTAGCCTTGGGTGGAGAGAGCCGAAGATTTTCTGCAGTAGCTTAGCGGTCCTCGAATTTTTATACCTTGTGTAGAACGTTAGCCTATGAAATGTTGAGAGACCATCCTCAGTCAACTTGTATATGTGACCATTGAACTCTTTCCAGAGCTTAGGTACAAATAGCCCTTTCCTCTGCTCCAGCTTCACCAATTCAGCATCTATTTTCTTAAAGAGCTTTATTGGAGATTCCCTCCCGGAGTACATCTCTAGATATGCCTGAGCCCTCTGTGGGCTCAGCCCCATAGCCTCAGCAACATCTCTCAGAGGTAGAGCTCCCCTTCTGCTTGTAGCTATAGCCACAACAGCGTCCACGATATAGTCCTTCTTCATCAGCTCTACCGAAAACTCGTGAGGAGTCACACCAGATTCTCTACCGCTGTCTACATATCTAGGCCCGCCATTACCTCTAGTCACCCTATGCAGATCCTCGTAGAACCTCCTACCCTTCTCACTAAGGGTGTACACCTCGTAGCTACCTCCATTCCTAACCTTAGCAACTAAGTCCTTCAGCATCATTTTCCTAAGAGCATCTGCAACAGCTTTGCTCCTCTCGTTCAATCTCTTTGAGAGCTCTCTGGCAGTAAGGCCGCCGCTTCTACCAAGCTCTAGAACTATAGAGAGCTGTAGAGAGCCTCTTGCAAAATCTATCTCCTGATCCAGCTGCTTCAAAACCTCCAGAACCTCACCGTGTCTAGACACTACCTATCGCCCTCTATTGCCATGAATTTCAGCTTCGGAGAATTCACACCATTCTTCACATTCTTCTGCTTCGATATAAAACTGAGCACGATCTCGACGGATGATCTATCAACGTTAAGTGAGAGGTTGTCCACAGTGTACTCTATAGAGTTGAAGAACTCTCTGAACATGGATACAGCGTTCATGAGAACCGCAGTGCTCACGTTTGCAAGGTTAAAAGCTATCCTAGCACTACCTCTACCATAGCAAGGGTTGAGGAAAACCTCTATCCGCAGATAATCTCTCTCGCGAGTCACAGGCCTTCCCAGAAATACTAGAGATACAGTACACCTTGGCTCGGTTGAGAAAGGTGCACAGAATATAAGTAGTGAGGCTGTTGGCCAGCATGTTGCAGTTGTAGCAGTTGGAAAAGCTCTATAGACCAGAGTAGCGAGGACTGGGTTGAAGGAAGGAGGCCACTTTCTCCAAACTCTTAAATACGCTCTTCAGCTTCTCCACATCTATTGTGTAGACGTACTCACCGGTAAGCGCAATCCGGACAACCATGCCAAACATATCTATAACCTTAGCTGCGCATGATGAATCCATTATACACTCAACCGGTGTGGATTGTAGTGTCTCAGCCCACGCAAGCGATAGTATGGGCTCCACCACATCCACTACTCTATAGCAGAAGTACAGAGTTTCTCTACATATCACTTTCAGAATCTCTGACAGAGCTTCGAAATCCCTACTACTCACAGTGTAGATCATACCACACCACCCTGCCCATCCAACCATTGATTGCTAAATCTGGTGCGGACTTTAAAAATAGGGAGGCAGCTACCCCCTCTCAACTTACTGGCTCCACCCCTATTGAACCAGTTTCACAAACCTGCATATACTGGGCAGAGCTTCCGCTAGAGCACTTCTATACCTCTCCAGATTGCCCTGCAAATCAACATATATATTCACAGTTCTTCTGAATACAAGCACCGTCCAGTAGGAGCCCTCCAGCTTCATCCTCACTCCCTGCCTCACAGCATTGCCGAACCTTCTAAGGTTCTCAAGATCTACTTCAAAGGGGAGCTTCACAACCACTGTAGCTACCATTGGCTGTGGTGCTGAGAGCTCTACACCAAGTCTTCTGGAGAGCCTATTAAGCACATTGAGCACCTTCTCCCTATCTCCAGCTCTAGACGATACATCTATTTTTCTAGAGGTTATCTGGACACCCAGGCCGTCGATCTTTGTAACTATTTGGAGGGCTCTTCTAGCCTTTTTAACGGGAACCTGCAGCACTCTCGAGGCGAACTCCATATCTATTGCATCACTTGGTCGAGAGACCCACCTAACCAGAACGTTATCAAAGCTCTGCGTAATTGAGCTGCGGAGTTCTTCAACAAGCTTACGCACACCCTCATCAGCACCACCATCTAAACCCCTCAGAGCCTCTAGAAGGAGATTCTCATCACACCCAGCACTCTTGAGACACCTATAGACCACGAGACCCACAAACCCACCTGAATCATAGGCAGCAGCATCACCAACGGACATCGAGAGCCTTGCCTCAACAACCCTTCTAACCACATCTAGACCCGAGGGAGAGCCAGAGCTGCACAATGCCTTTATGAGGAGATCCCTCAGAACAGATACGAGCCCAGGGAGAATCCTATCGAGAACCCTACTCAGAGAATCCTCATCCCTACAGACATCACTAGGAGAATCCGTAGAGTAAGCTCCAGCTAGGTTCGAGAGGTGAAGAGCTCCATACCCAGAATCCAGAGGGAGGTCCTCTAGAACCTCACCACTAGAAGCATCAACCTCAAAACCCTCAGGAGTCCTAACAACCCTCCTCTTCCTACCACTCAACACACTCACACAGCAATAACTATTACCACTACAGAAACTAAAAAGCACTTTGGCGACCACACAAAACACAGAAACATAGACTAACGAACAAGCAAACTACGCCAGCCAGTCGCCACCACAGCGCACACCTATCAACTAACACACCAGTAGGATAACCCAGGATGGTGAGACAGATGAAAACCACAAACCCAACAAAAAAGGTAAGGAAAGGCATTGTAGGCATTGAAGCAGCCATAGTCCTAATAGCATTCGTAGTAGTTGCTGCAGCACTAGCCTTCGTAGCACTGAACATGGGATTCTACACAACACAGAGAAGCAAAGAAGTCATGTCAGCAGGACTCTCACAAGCAAGCTCCTCACTAGAAATAGACGGATCAGTACTAGCAAAAATAGATACGGGAGAAACTACGGAAAGGCCGAAGGTTGAGTGTATTGTGATTCCAATTAGGTTGTCAGCAGGTCAAAAGGATGTTGACCTTACACCGAATAAGACAACGATAGCCCTGTGGGTCGTAAACAAGTTTGGCTACACAAACATATACAGCAAGAGTGAGCAAGCAATTTCAGATCTAGATAATAAAAATTACGATCTAGCAACTCTATGTGATGAAGCTAGTGAAGGGGTTGCCATTATATGGGGTCCTGGGTCTAACGGAGACACTGTTCTCGGTCCAGGAGAGAAGGCACTGATAGTAATAAACTTTGATAAAATAGATGCAAATAATGTGAATGTAGAGTCGTATGATGTGATTAAGGTTGAGATTAAGCCGCCGATAGGGGCTGCGCTGACTGTTGAGAGAACGGTGCCGGCATCACTCACGGCAGAGATAATGGATTTTGGCTAGAGCACAGACTAAAATGGAGGTTAATTTAATCTAATATATTTTTTGTTTTTGTTTGGTCTAACTGCTTCTATATATCTAGTGGAGTGTGTGTATGAGTGGGTCGGTATCTCTGCAGGATTTCACTGATGAGGTGGGTGGGAGTGGTGGTAGTGTTGAGTGGGTTTGTCGGTGTGGTTTGTGTAGATTGTTGGCTCTACCTGTTTTTAGGAAGGTTTCTGGATACCGTGGTGGGGATGATGAGCAGCAGGGTGGTAGTGTTGAGGAATTGAGTGAGGCTCCACCTGAGAGTATTCAGCAATCTGCTTCTGGTGTGGGAGTCTCTACACAGAGTGTTGATGTTGATTCTATTGTTTCTAGGGTTGTTGATGAGGTTGATAAGAGGGTCTCCTCCAGGATTGATGGTATTGAGAGGGAGCTCGAGGGTGTTAAGAGTAGCTTTGGTGGTGTTGCTGAAGAGCTTAGAAGTGCTATTATAGAGGTTAGATCTGCTGTCTCAGAGCTTGCTAACCCCTTCAACTTCATGAGGAAGTACGCTGAGATCGTTGATGATGGTGGTAAACTGCTACAACTGCTAGCACAGCAGAGTGGACAGCAATCTACACCTCTTCAGCAGGTGCTTGCCCCAGTAGCATCACAGCTTCCACTAAGCGATGATGTGAAGATGCTCCTTTCATCAGTTCTAGCCCAGCAGAAGAGTGGTAGTACCTCTCCACATCAGAGCTCCTTTGCAAAGGTTCTAAAGCTTATTAAGTGGGTTGATGAGCACCTTGTTGGTGTGCCTAGGGAGGTTGTTGAGGAGCTCACAGCATTTGTAGTTGGCTCTGGCTTGATTAGCGAGAGGGAGAAGAATCTTCTCCTCTCAGCTATAGGGTTTGTTGAGAGCATGAGGAAGAGGGGCATTAGAATTAGAGAGCAGCTAATCATGCTGTACACAGTGGTTAAAATGCTTGGTGTTGAGGATAGAGAGGCTGATAGCGAGATAATGAAGATTATTCTCGAGGAGAGCAAGCGCGGCCACCCAGGTGGTGATAAGAATGGCTTCTGAGGCTGTATCCACAGCTATACTCATTATAGCTGGGGTTATAGTGGCTACGGCAATAGCCTCTGCAATCTACAGCCAGGCATCCCTAATGGGCTCAGCCATGCGCACAGTGTTAAAGGCCTCTGAGGATAGGATTAGAACTGAGGTTAGGATTGTCCACCTAGCTGTTAACAGCTCTGGGGGCACCAGCCACCTACTTGTATTTGTTAAGAATACTGGCTCCAGGGGAGTATCTAGCGCAGAGCTATCTAGATCAGACATGTATATCGGCAGCAGTACGTGTAGTGATGCATATCTCTATTCGTCTGAACCAGTAGGAGGTAGACCCACCTGGAGCTTCTCGATAATCGATGTGGATAGGGATGGGGTGTGGAGCCCTGGTGAAACAGCTGTTGTAAGGATATTCAACTCCACAGCTATAAACCCACCCATCTGCGCAAAAATTGTGCTACCCAATGGTGTTGTCCATGAAGTTCTCTACAGCCCGTAGAGCTGTCTCCGGCATACTCCCAGGAGCTATAGTTGCCGCAGCCATACTCCTTCTCGCCCTACTCTCCATACACCTGCTGTCCTCCTCCATGGCAACCTTTGCACATCTTGTCAAAACGTCTAGAAGGCCTGAGCAGATGGTTGCCATACACAGTGTAGCGGTGTACAGCAACGGTTCTGTATCCATATCTATAGCCAATACAGGGAGCTCCACAGTTGAAAGAGTATCACAGCTAGATTTAATTGTATCGTACACTAATCCATCAGGCCAGCATGCATCGTATCTACTGAGGTTTAGCCAGCAGCCACTCCCTGGATGCTGGTGGATTGAAGAGATCTGCGTTGAGGGCACATCTACCTGCTTCTCCCGCCACCCCTATCCGTTTCTAAGACCTGGTGAGGAGGCTCTGGTAAGAGGTTTTCTACTGAATCAGCCTGCCTTTGGAAGCTGGGGGTATATAGTCGTCGTCACTCCCACTGGCTACAAGGCTGAGAAAGCCTTTGCTGTAGTGGGGTGACCGCAGTGCTGCAGGCTATTCCTACGGGGAATGAGGAGCTCGACACGAGGCTTGGAGGTGGCGTACCCATACCCTCTCTGGTAATGATTGAGGGTGACCACGGCTCAGGTAAGACAGTTGTTGCTCAGCAGGTTGTGTATGGTGCGCTAAAAAGTGGTTTGAAGGTGTCGTACGTAACTACAGAGGCTACTGTTAGAGAGTTTATTTTGCAGAGTAAGAGGGTTAGCCTAGACCTTTCGCAGCCATTTATCAAGGGTATTCTAAGGGTGTACCCAATACACCTTGAGGGAGCTAGATGGACGAGAGACACAGCCTCTAAAATGCTGCCTATTCTCGGGAAATTCGCCATGGCCACAGCAGAGGAGTGGGATCTATTTGTAGTGGACTCCTTCAGCGTCCTAGCGGTCTTCGCCTCCGTAGAGGGTGTTATGGATGTGTTGACAAGGTTCAAGCAGATTGCATCAGGTAGCAGGGTCGTTATCCTAACCATCCATCCAAACAGTATGGGGGAGGATGTAATGATCAGAGCTAGGGCTGTGTGTGATGGATACATAAGGCTGAGGGTCACAGACTTCGGTGGTAGGATGGTCAAGGTTATGGAGGTTGTTAAGCTGAGAGGTGCGCTAGGACCTGTGGACTCCACCATAGTTTTCGATGTTGATCCTGCATTCGGTATAAAGATTCTCCCAATATCATTTGCGAGAACGTGATGTCTATGCAGGTCCTAAAGCAGACAGCTGTTCAGCTAGATCCAAGGCTTCAGCAGAACATTAAGCGGTACCCGTATTTGGGAGGGTATCTAAAGGAGATTGTGAGGAGCGTAGGGATGCCAATTTTTTACGATACGTACGAGCTGAACTACAATCTCAAGAAGGAGAAGAATGTAAATGTTCTCTACCCTGTATCAAATGGGGTATTCGTGCACGTATACATGCCTCCCACGGGTACGGTTTCCGGCTATAGGAAGTACGCTGTTATAGAGCCTCCACGGCCAGATCCAAGACTTCTGGAACTTATTGATAGAAGGCTTGCCGAGATGCTCACTGAGGAGGATGCAGCTGATGATGCTGAGATGAAGAGGAAGATTCTGCTAGACAAGCTCAGTAGGGTAATTAGAGTGGTTAGTGGAGGGGTCAGCTATAGAGGGGTGAATGGAAAAGGTAGAATACCCGTTAGCGCTGGTGAGCTAGATTACTTAAGGTACTACGTTGTGCGGGACAAGGTTGGCCTCGGTATTCTGGAACCCTTCCTTCTAGATCCATGGCTGGAGGATATAACCTGCAAGGGACTCGGCTTTGTATACATTGTCCACAAGATCTTCGGCCCTCTGGAAACCAATATAGAGTTCAAAACCAGGGAGGAGCTCGATGTATTTCTAGTGAGATTGAGTGAAAGGATAGGCAAACCTGTATCCCACGCTAGAGCTATTGTTGATGCAACGCTTCCTGATGGATCCAGGCTGAATGTGGTATTTGGAGAGGATGTTAGCCTCCATGGAAGCAACTTCACAATTAGAAAATTCTCAAAGGTGCCTGCAGCCGTAACACAGCTCATATCCTGGGGCACAATGGATGAGTACATAGCAGCATACCTGTGGCTACTGCTAAACCACAGCATGAGTGGCTTTGTGTGTGGAGAAACAGCCTCCGGAAAAACGACAACGCTAAACGCCATATCCATCTTCATACCGCCCACACATAAGATTATAACAATTGAGGATACTGCAGAGGTTCAGCTACCACATCCAAACTGGGTGAGAGAGCTCACTAGGGATACAGGTGTTAAGGAGTCCTCCATAACAATGTTCGACCTGCTCAGGGCAGCCCTTAGACAGAGGCCCAACTACATCATAGTTGGTGAAATTAGGGGGCAGGAGGCGGCAATAGCGTTTCAGGCCATGCAGACAGGCCACCCCGTCCTCTCAACATTTCACGCAGCTAATGTGCAGAGCTTGATACAGAGACTTTCAGGAGATCCCATAAGAATTCCTAAGACCTTTATGGATAATCTAAACTTTGCCGTTTTCCAGAATGCAGTGTGGGTCAAGGGATTGATGGTTAGAAGGATTACGAGTATAAATGAGATAGTTGGTTACGATCCAAAGAGCGACTCAATAATATACTTCCCCGTGTTTGTATGGGATCCCGTGAGAGACACATTTATATTTAGGGGGAGGGGAGCTAGTCACCTACTAGAGAATAAGATAGCTCCAATGAAGGGCGTGTCGAGGATTAATATGAACAAAATCTATGAGGAGCTGCACACAAGGGCGAGTTTTATGAGGGAGCTCGTCAATAGGAAGATACTGAATTATTTCGATGTATGGAAGGCTGTTGTAAAGGCCTACGAACTGGGTGTAGAAAGAGCTCTGGAAAAGTTGCAGAAAGGCACCCTCCTCTAGATGGGATGGGCATACATGAAGGGAAGGCAGCTCCTAAGGCTCACGCCAGGTCTCGTAACGTCTATCTCTATAGTTGCTACAGCATTCCTTCTACCTCTGGATCTGAACAAGCTCCTCCTACTCTCCTTCACACCCGTACCAATATTGATTAACTATATAGCTGTGAACATTAGGAGGGTATTTGCAGGTGTGGCTGATGTTGATTACCTATTCCTTATTACACATATGGCTGCTGTAGCAACGGGGAGGCCCCCTAGGCATAAGCTGTTCGAACTCTACAGTGTTACTGGCCAGGCCTATGGTGTGTATTCGAGAACATTAGGTGAGATAAGTTCCCTAGCAAAGAAGTGGGGCTATAGTTACATTCAGGCTATAAGGCACTACATTAGAAGGGTTAGGGATCAAATCTTCAGAGATTTTCTAGCTAGATTTGCTGAGGCCCTCAACATGGGTGAGGACGAGTCTCTGGTTCTGGAGACGGAGAGGAGTATTGCTATTGCTAACTATGAGGCTAGATACCACAGATCTCTGGAGATTATGAGAATCCTGCTGGGGATATATGTAGCAACAATCTCATCTATAATCTTCATAAACATTAACATGATAATAATATCAATGGTTATGTGGGGGTCTCCGCACATAGCCTTCGCCTCCCTCATTGCCTCAATATCAGCAACATCATTTCTTGTGTACGCCATCTACAAGCTCTCGCCAAAGGAAAAATTTCTCCACGATATGAGGATACAGCCTGGAAGAAGGAAAACTATTGCATATACAGTGCTACTCTCTATAGTTGCAAGCACAGTGGCCTGGACAATTCTTTACACAGTCTTTGGCAGCATCTTTAGCACCCCAAACTACGCCCTCATCATGCTAGGCGCGTTCTTAGTTCCCCCAGGTCTACTCGCTCACCGTTTTGAAAACGGCATCAAGAGAATCGAATCGTTCTTCCAGGCATTTGTGAGGAGCTATGGATTAACATATGCTGTCGTTAGGAATCATGCTGTAGCTCTCAGAAGTATACTAAGGGTAGATCTGGGTCCACTGACACCAGCTGTGAAAAGACTATACACAAGGTTATCCAATGGAATAGATAAGGGCATTGCGTGGATGTACTTTGCAGGTGAAAATGGTAGCGAAAATATTAGAAGGTGTGTTGACGTGCTATACGATACAATAGACTCTGGAGGCGATATTTCGAAAACAGGTATACTGCTTAGTGAAACACTTCTAAAGCTTGCAAACCTCCGCGGAATGAGGAGCCAGATAGCGAGAGCCTTTCAAGGTGTTGTGTACACACTGCACGTGATTATGGTTATCCTGCTAGAGTTCATAATAACACTGACAACAATAATGCACACCGCCTTTCAGGCCGTCGCTGGAACAGGTGTACTACCATTTCCACTTGAGGCGGTGGACATTGGCGTGCTAACTATAATGAAGATCGTTCTACTCTTAGCAATGTCCATAATCAACGCAATAGCGATAAAGGTGGCCGAGGGAGGGTACATACAGACATTCTGGCTGCACGCAGCAGTCTTCACCCTGATAAGCTCAATTGTATCACTAACAGCATCAGGGTTGGTCAAATCTCTGTACGAGGTGCTAGAGATAGAGGAGCTGTTTCAGCTAGCTCCATAGAAACACATCCTATAGCCGCTTTTTTCGCATTCATAGAGAATTCCACGCTGTTTCTCAATTTTAGCTGAGCATCGGTTTTCGACACACTTAATAAGTTGGGCAGCAAAGCATTTTAATGCGGCAAACTCTAAGAGAGCACATCTATGGTTGGGTGAACTTGGGTATAGTGCGAGGGATCCTAGCAGTAGCTGCGGTAAGTATAGCCCTAGTCTCTCTAGTCATAGTGCTTCTACTTTTAGGCCAGGAAACACCATCGGTCCTGCTATGGATTGCTATGACCCTTGGAGGATCCACACTCCTAGTCATGGGAGTGCACATGCTATCAGCATCAATTCTAACCTACTTAAGAGTGCGAAGAAAGGGATCTACAACATCAGCATCAGAGTAGGCGTTCTAGGAGAACTGTGGATCAACCAATGAGCTGCCTATTACACCCATAAAGGGTGGGCACCATATCGTCTAGAAGTCGCTCTGAGCGGAAATGCATATTTTCTAACCTCCACAGACTACGGATGAGTAGTAGAGAGTGCTGGGGTCTTTCATGAAAAGAGGGCTCAGTGTTGTTCACCTACTGCTCCTTCTATCAATACTGATGTTTCCAGAGCCTGTGGATGGTAGGAGCTCCGGTGGTGTCTATACGGTTACGGTGTATGGTGATGAAGGCTTCACAGCATTTGTAAGCGATGTTGATACAATGTTTAGAGAGGGTAGCCTATTTGCTGTGGAGGTGCGTGGCGGAAGGCTTGCCAGAGTTGCTCTGGCCACCTCCCACCACATGTCAAAGATTGCTCTAGAGGAGCAAGTTATACTGGGTAGATCCACAGGTAGCACAGGTAGAATTCTATACGAGTTTAGCGGTTATGTGCTGAGAGCATCGCTGGACTCCTCCACATTTCTGCAAACGGCTATGCTGCAGGGGCAGAAGCTCTTTCTACACACCATATGTTCCAGCAGCAACTTCACCATACTCTTCACATTCTTTAACAGTTCAAGCGTCAACATTGATAATGTTAACTCATTTACGTTCAAACCAGTTATTATAGTGTCTCGGAATCAGGAGCTGTTTTCAGCTCTTGTACTGCAGAGGAATTTGGTAGATGTTGTAGTGGAGGCTGTGGATGTGGGAACTAGGGTTGTGGTGAAATCTCACTACTCCTGCCTAACACTCATAGGTTTTGCCAAACGTAGTTTGATTGAATTATTCGATACCTTAAACAGCCTCTCATTCGAGAAATGCTATGAGCACCTTGAGGAGAGCGCTAGGATATACGGTGCATATATCTCTATGCTGCCAGCTGTTAGCAGTAACATAAAGCAGTTGAACGACCTATACTATACCGCACTCTACAACAGGCTGAATACGATATTCTATCCAGATGTGTATGGTTTGTCCCAATTCCACAGGCTAATCGCCTACACGATGTCTATAGAGATGGCTCTGCCATTCAACACCACCGCTACCAGAAGACTAGTTCAACACATATTCGATAGAGTGAAGCCTGCAACCCTTCGTGAGGTCTTTATGTATCTGGAGATAGCCAGGCTTACTGGGGATGCGGATAAAATTGCAGAGATCTGTAGTGCAGCTCCATACGTGAGCCGAGAAAGTAGAGATGTGGTAGAGCTGTTCATTAAAAACAGAGTTGAGCAGATGTGTGGAATGAGCATAGATGGTGGAGGAGCTGATCTAAGTACTGCAGATCTATCATCGGTAGACATGCTCGCACTATCGCAGCTGAAGGTAGTTGAGGTTTTACAGTCTGCGGTGCTAAGAGGTATTGAGCCTAGCGACCCCTGGAGGTGTCTAGCCTTCGTATCTGCATTGCAGCTAAGTAGTGCACATGTGCACGAAATTCTGCCTCTATTTTCATTGAGCACAGCATCGTATCCATGCATAGACTACGCTATTCTAAAGGGTATGGCGGGTATAGACATTACAGAAGGTGAGCTTAGACTAAGGCCTTCTATACCCAAGGGAGTCGATGCACTGAATGTGAGGATAGCTGCTGGTGGTAGGGAAATCGACTTAAATTACAGTGGCTGTGGAAAGGATGTGAAAAGCGTCAGATTGAATGGAAGAAGAATAGATGCTCACTCAATACCTCTGAACAGTCTGCTTGGTGGGGTCAATACTATTCATGTGGAGATGAGCTCACCAGCTTTAGTTACGCTTGAAATTGCAGTACTGCGCGGTGGGGTGGCTCTGGAGGGCATTCCCGTATACCTGGATGTATCAGGTTTAGGTGTAAAGTACTCAGCTGTATCAGTGACCGATGGTTTGGGAAGGGCGGTATTCTCGATTCCACCAGATTCGTTTGTCACTATCTCGATAAACGCAACGGGGATAGGCCTGCTGCAGCTTAGAACCAGGGTGTACGATGGTGATAGGGAAATGCTAATTGATCTAAGTAGGGACTACGACAGTTCTAGACAAATAATTGAAAGAATTAGCACTCTGGAGGAGAGGCTTCGGCAGATAGAGTATGAGGTTAGGCAGGCCACCCCATCGGTGCCGGACTATGTGGATAGAACTAATACACTCTTTTCATCAATATCACTGCTGGCATCAATAGTGGCTATAGCCTTAGCAGTATCGGAGCTCAGAAGGTGGTGAAATTTGGAGGGATTTGTGGTCAAGCTATTTACCGCGTTTGTACTAGCTGTCTTAATACTCACCAACCTGCCAGGCACTATATATGGTGAAGCTGAACCTGCTAATGGTGTAGTTACGCAGACTCACACCTTTCTATGCAATGATGCATACCTCTTTGAGGTGAACACATCATTCAGAGCTCTCTGGATTGTTGGATACAGAAACACTGTAAATGTGAGCATTAGAGCAATAGATCCAGTGCCCTCCACACGTGTCACCGCCACACTATCTGTAGATGGTTTAACTGTATCAGAGTTCTTGGGACGCCTAGAATCCCATGCAGTGTTAAGCTCATCATTAGGCGTGGTGCTTACACCACCACTATTCCAAGTTCCAAGTGGTGCTAGGGAGGTAAAGCAGGCACGGCTTACCCTCCTCCTTATAGAACCTAAATGCACATTTGCAGTACCGATTCTGTTCATCCTCTCAGCGTCCGACGCATCTTTAGAGGCCAGTGTGTGGGTGGAACCAAACACTGTGGAGGTTAACACCAATGCAACCATATTTATTGAGGTGAAGAACCCCACATACGAGGTGTTCACAGGTGTTGAGGTGTATGTCTACGTAAATAAATCCCTCGTTAGAAGCTTGAGGATGGATTCTCTGGAGAGCTCAAAATCTTTGAATCTGAGGATGGACTACACACCCTTGAGGGTGGGCACCTACATAGTTGAGGTGAAGATCGCATATACAGCACCTCATACAGTCTACAAGGAAACAAATGCTGCAGCGGTATTTGTGGCAAAGAATAGATCTAGCTTATTAATATCATCAAACGCAACGCTGACACATGTTGGTAGGGCTGTGCTTTTCTCTGGACGCATAGAGCCGAGAACTGGAGGTAGAAAGATGGTCAAGCTTGAGGTGAGCCGTGATGGTAGGAATTGGAGCGAAGTAGCTAGGTTGGAAGTTATAGACGGCTTTAACTATAGCTGGATACCTACACAGCCCGGTGTATACTACATTAAGGCTAGGTTGCTGGAGTCGCAACTACTCTACGCTACACAGAGTAACGTATTAATGGTGGTTGTAGAAAAGATTAGGCCGAGCGTCTCCATAAGAGTTGACTGGCCATATG